>JBIOWP010000116.1:0-9018 GCA_044868695.1 bacterium | reverse complement strand
GCTGCTGTCTGGACCGGATCTGCGGGACGAAGGGAGAACGGCCCCCGGGCTGCGTCGTCTGCTCCCGGGCGTAGCCCAAGAAGACGACGTCGCCCTCGCGCAATCCGCTGAGAATCTCCACCCGGCGCCCGTCGGAGAGGCCGGTCCGGACCGGGCGGGTCTCCAGCACTCCCTCGCCGACCACGATGACGGTCGCCGGATTGCCGGCTTTGACCGCTTCCTGGGGGACCACCAGGACGTTGTCGGCCCGGGCCAGCACGAAGTCGGCGTCTACGGTCATTCCCAGCCGGACGGCCGGCGGGGGATTCTGCAGCACGACGGTCACGGCGAACTGGGTGACGTTCTGTACCACCTCGGCCACCGCGGCAATCCGGTCGACCCGCCCCCGGATCACGGCGTCCGGAAGCGCGTCGGCGGTCAGGCGGACCCCCATCCCGCTCTTGATGCGGGCGATGTCTGACTCGTCCACCCGCACGGTCGCGTGCAGCGGGTCGATCTGCGCGATCGTGATCACGAGCGTGCCGCCGACGCCGCTGCCGCCGATGATCGTCTGCCCGACGTCCACCGACCGTTTGACCACCACCCCGGCGATCGGGGCGCTGATGCGTGTTTCACCCAGCTGCTCTTCGGCCTGCGCCAGCGCGGCGCGGGTTTCCTCAGCCTGCGCAGTGGCCTGACGCACGGCCGCTTCCGCCTGCGCGAGCTGCTCCGGCGTGGAGCCGGCCGACAGCTCGGCGACTTTCGCGCGCGCCGCGCGGAGCTGCGACTCCGCAATCTGCACGTCGCTGCGGGCCTGATCGACGACCGACTGGGCGACGTAGCCATCCCGGAGGAGCTGTTCCTGCCGGGTCAGCGTCTCCCGCGCCTGAGCCAGTGAGGCCTCCGCCTGGCGCGCCGCCTCTTCGGCCTGCTGGCGTTCAAACGTCGTCGCCCCGGCGCGGAGCTCGTCCAGGCGGGCCTGCGCCGACGCCACCGCCGCCTCCGCGGAGCGCAGCGAGGCTTTCCTCGATTCGACGGCGGCCCGCGCGTCTGGGTCGTCGAGTTCAACCAGCACTTGCCCTTTGCGCACGCGCTGGCCCTCGTCCACCAGGACGCCGGTCACCTGGCCGGTGGCACGCGAGCGGACTTCAACCTGCGACGCCGCTTCGACCGTCCCGGTGGCCGACACGCTGAGCACGATGCTGCCGCGTGTCACCTTTGCCGTCCGCATCGCGCCGCTGTCGCTCGGTCCGCCGCGCCGCCTGACCGCCGCAAACCCGCCGGCGGCGACCAGGAGCACGACGCCCAACACAATCCATTTGCGGGTCGCCTGCGTCACCGATCTCCTCCGATCACCGGCCGGCCCAGGGCGTGGCGCACCTGGAGCGCCGCGGTCTGTACGTCGAACTCGGCTTGAATCCTGGAAAGGCTCGCCGTCTGGAAGGCGGTGCGTGCGGTCAGCACTTCCACGATCGTGCCGACGCCCGCCTGGTAGCGGCCCTCGGCCGCGCGCAGGGCCTCGCTCGCCGCCGCCTCGCTGGCCCGGGTTGCCGTTACCCGCGCCAGCGCATCCTGCAGGGCCACCCACGCCGTCAGCGCGTCCACCTGCGCAGTTTGCAGCGCCTGAGCTTCCCTGGCCACAGCCGCGGCCAGGTCGGCACGCGCCTCGGCCACGGCGGCCTGAGCCTGGCCACCGTCCAGCAGGCTCAGGGTCACGGTCGCGCCGACGGACCAGATCACCTCTTTCGGATCCTTCAGCACATCCACCGACGACGAGGTACCTACTGAAAACAACGGGCGGGCCTGCACCTCGGCCAGCGCAAGCGCGGCCTGCGCCGCTGCAATGTCGGCGCGGGCGCGCACCACCTCGGGCCGGTCTGCCGCGGCGGCCAGCGCCTGCTCCCTCGACACCGGCACCGCCGGAGGCGGCGGCGGGGGGGCGACGTCGATTGAGCCGGTCAGCGGACGCCCGATCGCCGCCCGCAGCTGAGCAAGGGTCGTCTCGACCTGGTTGCGGGCGGCGATCAGGTCCACCTGCGCCGCGGCCAGCGACGCCTGCGCCTGGAGGGCGTCGGCACGGGCGGCCACCCCGGCCCGCACCCGTGCCGCGGCCTCCCGGACCTGCGCCTCGGCCTGCGCGACCGCCGTTTCACGCGCGGCCACGACCTCCCGCGCTTCCAGCACCGCAAAATACGCTTGACCCGCCGCCAGCGCGGCATCCTGGCGGGCTTTCACGAGCGCCGCCTCTGCGGACGCCACGCCGGCTTCCGCCTCTTTGATGAGGTAGTGCGTCTGCAGGTTCACTAGCTCCACGGAGGCGGCCACGGTCACGCTGGTCGTGGTCGTCGAGGGTCCACCGACGGGAATGTTGTCGGCATTTCCATACGCCGTCTCCCCCGTCACGGCAAGCTGAAGGTTGCGGCCGGCCCGCGCCTGCGCCAGCCGCGCCTGCGCGGCCACCAGCGCCTGCTGCGCGGCCGCCACCGATGGATGCTGCGCGAGCGCCGACTCCACCGCCGCCTGGAGCGTGATCGGGGCCGGGGCCTGAGCCCACGCGACCGTGATCGCGGTTGTCATAACAAAGAGCATAACGGCGATGACTACACGAAGAGTCCACACGCCCGAAGCCACCTCAGTCGCTCAGAACGAAGTTGAACGTCGCCGCTTTCCGATCGGGGAGGTCACGCAACTGCACGAGGAGATCCTGGCGGAAGAGGAAGTCGCTTTGATTTCGTGCGACTCCGGGGAAGTACAGCTGGGTCGTCAGCACGGGTCCCGCGGGCGCTCTGACTTTCACGTGGATATGTGGGGTCCGCCCTGGATACTCGGCGGGCACCACGGTCTCCAACGTGTAGCGGCCGGATGCGTCGGTGAACTGGTGCCCACGCAGCCGGAAGCCTGCGTTGTCGTAGGCACCCCGGGCGTCCGCCTGCCAGAAGTCCAGCCAGGCGCCTGCGAGCGGCCCGCAGTTCCTGGTGAAGACCTGGCCGGTGATGACCAGCTTCGTCCCCGGCATGCCCGGCTCAACCAGCGATGTGCGCTGCGGCGAACCGCTCTTGTAGAACGGTCCCTCGGTGACGGCCGGCGTGACGCGGCCGGGTACGCAGGCGGCCGGAGGAGTCTGCGCGAAGGCGGGGGCGACGACACAAGCCGCCAGCAGGGACACGACCATTCGCATCACGATCGACCGCAGCCGTCTAAGCTCCATCACGTCCCTCCCCGCCGCGGGAGCTGCACGACGAAGCGGCTGCCCCCCGCCGGCCGGTTCTCGGCCACGACGGCGCCGGCGTGCACTTCGACGAGGTGCTTGACGACCGCCAGGCCCAATCCGGTTCCTCCGCTTGCGCGCGAGCGGGACGGATCCACGCGATAGAACGGTTCGAAGATCCGGGAGATGTCTGTGGCCGGAATGCCGGGGCCGTCATCCTCTACTGCCAGCGACACCCACGGGGTCCCGTCCCGCACCGCCTCGGTGACGGTCAGGGTCACCTGCCCCCCGGCGGGCGTGAAGCGCACAGCGTTGTGCAGCAGATTCTGGACCACCTGCCGCATCCGGTCCGGATCAACTTCCGCCGTCGTGTTTCCTTCTCCGTGTACGTCCACTCTGACACTCCGCTCCTCGATCCACAGGTTCATCGCCTCGACCGACTCGCGGCACAGGACGGCCAAGTCGACCGGGCGGCGCCGGAGACTCAACTGCCCCGCCTCGGCAAGCGTGAGGTCCCGCAGGTCGGTGATCAACTGGCTGAGCAGGGCGCTCTGTGTATGCAGCGTCGCAATCAGCTCAGGGGTCGGGTCCCGCACGCCGTCGAGCATCGCCTCCAGATTGGCCTGGATGATCGACAGCGGCGTGCGGAGCTCGTGCGCGATCGCGGCGAGCAGCGCCTCGCGCTGCCGGTCGCTTTCCCGGAGCCGGTGCGCCATGGTGTTGAACGCGCTCGCGACATCCTCGAGCTCACTCCCACCGCGCAGGCCGACGGTCTGCTGGAGATTGCCCGCGGCGATACCCGTGACCGCGTCGTGCAGTTCCTGCAGCGGGTGAGACAGGCGGCGGGCCAGGACGACGCCGGCGATCACGGCCAGGAGGCCCGCGGTCCCGCCGGCAAACCAGAGCGACCGGTTGAAGTTGGCCAGAAACAGCCGCTGGGAGGCGACAAACAGCGCGGGCCGGATGCCGCGCACGAATCCCTCACGCACCAGGACCGGCTGGCCGCTGATCCAGGGCACGTCGCCCCGGCGGATCCGCTCATGATACGCCGCGATCTCGAGGGCGGTGATCTGCCGCGCCCAGAATCCGACCACCGCGACTGACAGCAGCGCGACGGCGACGAACGCCAGGGCCAGCTGGGCCCGCAGCGACAGGGAGCGGCGCGGTCGGTCAGTCATGGGCGGGCAGGACGCACTTGTAGCCGGCGCCGTACACCGTCAGGATGTACGACGGCTCTTTGTGGTTCGGCTCGATCTTCTGCCGGAGGTTCTTGATGTGCGCGTCCACCGTGCGCTCGAACCCTTCGAAGGAATAGCCGTAAATCTGATCGATCAACTGCAACCGGGTGAACACCTGTCCGGGATGGCCGGCCAGCGCTTCGAGCAGCCGCCACTCGGTGGGTGTGAGGCGCAGCGGTTCTTCCTGCCGCCGCGCCTCCCGGCCCCGGAAGTCGATGCGGAGGTCGCCGAGCGCCAGCACGTCCCGTCCCTCGTGGCGGTTGCGGCGCAGCACGGCGCGGACGCGCGCCACCACTTCGCGCGGGCTGAAGGGTTTGGTGACGTAGTCGTCCGCTCCCAGCTCGAGCCCGCGGATCTTGTCCTCCTCCCGGTCTCGGGCGGTGAGCATGATGATCGGCACCGGCATCAGCGTCCTGATCCGGCGGGAGACCTCCCACCCATCCAGCCGGGGCAGCATGAGGTCGAGCACGACCAGGTCAGGTGTGGACGCCTCGACGGCGCGCAGCGCGGCCTCTCCGTCGGCGGCGGCGACCACACGATGGCCGTCCCGCTCGAGGTACGAGCGCAGCAGCGCCGTGATCTCCGGCTCATCTTCCACGATCAGAATGGTCGGCACTCGAGATCTCCTGCCGGTCACTCCACGATATCACACGCATGTTGCTATGGCCGCACGCCGAGCGTCACCGTGACGTCGAGGCGCTGGCCGTCGCGCAGCACCGCGAGACGCGCGCGCTCCCCGGGCCGGCGCTGTCCGACCGCATCGAGCAGATCGCGCCAGGTGCGGACCGCCATGCCCTCAAACTCCACGACGACGTCGCCGGGCTGCAGGCCCGCCGTCGCCGCGGGGCTCTGCGCCAGGATCTCTCGAATCACCGCGCCCTGACCCGCGCCGGGATCGGGACGGCGTTCACGCCCGCGACCAACCGGACCGGCGCTGATCCCGATCCACGCCCGCTCGACGCGCGTCCCGCCGCGCAGTTGCGGGAGCACTGCGCGGACCGCCTCCTCCGACACCGCGAGACCGCCGCGGCTCCGGGACCGGCCGGCCGCGGATGCGACGACGACCCCTACCACCTGCGCGCGGCTGTTGAGCACCGGGCCGCCGGACGTGCTCGGCCGGACCGCGGCGCTGATCCGCACCAGAGTGTCACGGGCCAGACCCGGGACGCTGGCGCGGGTGGCGAGGACCTCGCCCGTGGTGATCACGCCGGGGCGTCCCCGTGGGGCGCCGATGACCGCGACCGCTTCACCGGCTGCAAGCGGGCCGTCCGAGAACTCGAGGGCGGGCAGCGGCGCCGGAGGCGTCACACGCAGGACGGCCAGATCGCGCGTCGCATCGTAGCCGACGACGCGGGCGTCCAGCGGCTCCCTGCCGGGCAGCACGACCTGCAGCCGCTCCGCGCGGCGGGCCACGTGAGCGGCCGTCAACAACCAGCCCTGGGCGTCAAAGACAAACGCCGTGCCGGAGATCGATCGCCTGCCCTCCGACGCCCGCACCACCCCAACGGCGGGAGCCGCCTGGTTGAGGATGGCCTGGAAATCGAGGGCCGGGACGGCTGCGACCTGGGGGGAGGCCACGACCGCGCCGACGACGAGCAGCAACACCATCGGCGCAGCGAGCAGTCCCGGCCACATCTTAGTACCCATCATGATCATCTCCATTGATGCGTTTTGTCGCGCGTCATCCTTACGGTCGCGCCACGAACCGAAACTCGATCTCAACCTCGTTTTGTGCCCGGAGGATGCCGAAGATCGCCGGCGGGGCAAAGCCGAAGTCGGTCATCAGAATCTTGCCGGTCGCCGTTCCGGTCAGCTCTCCTCCCGAGAGCTTCAGCGTCGTGACGAAGGTCACGGGTTTCACCACGGTGCGGATCTTGAGGTCGCCGGTGATCCGCAGGGTCATCTCCCGTCCTTCCTCGTGCTGGGCCGGGAGCCCGTCGATGCGCGTGGGCGTAAACTCCGCAATGGGATAGCGCGCCGATTCCAACCAGCGTTCCCGGATGGCACTGTCCCGCCGCTGGCTGTCGGAGCGGAACCGGCTGATGTCGACCTCGATCGGGCCGACACGGCTGGCGCGGGGATCGGCCCGGTCAATGATGATCTCGCCGCGGACGGTTGGGGTCACGCCCACGGCGAGGTTGAACCGGTTCCCGTCCCGGATCAGGGTTTCCCCAACCCGGTACATGACCTGAGACTCCCCGGGGACGATGACGAATCGCTGCGGGCCTGCGGGCGGCGCCGCCTCAACCGAGGGCAGGCTGTGCCCGATCGCCCCGGCCAGCAGTACACTGAGGACAAGAACCCGAATCATCATCGGCCACCCTCCATCCACCTGGTCATCGTGAGGGAGGATATTGAAGAACCTGTGAAGCACAGGGGGGAATCATGAGCGAGCGCACATTGGGAGGTATCCACCACGTTACCGCGATCGCGGGCGATCCGCAGGAAAACGTCGAATTCTACGTCGGCGTTCTCGGCCTGCGCCTGGTCAAGCGCACAGTCAATCAGGATGACCCCGGGACCTACCATCTGTTCTATGCCGACGAGGTCGGGAGTCCGGGGACAGACCTGACGTTCTTCGCCTGGCCCGGAGGGCTGCACGGCCGGACGGGGACCGGGCAGGCGACCGCCGTCGCACTGGCGATTCCAGCGCAGTCGCTGGACTACTGGTTGAAGCGGCTGGCCGACAACCACATCGCGTTCGAAGGCCCTGCCAGCCGCTTCGACGAGGAGGTTATTGCGTTCTCGGACTGGCACGGACAGGCCCTCGAATTGACCGCGGCCCCGGACGCGCTCACACGCCAATGGCGGTTTTGGACCGGAGGCCCCGTGCCAGCGGAGCACGCGATCCGCGGCATCCACGGGATCGCGTTGACCGAAGCGGCTGAGCAGCCGACCCTCCCGTTCCTGACGGGGCAGCTGGGATTCCGGCCGGTTGGAGAGGCCGGCGCGCGCAAGCGTTTTGCCGTGGGCCCGGCCGGATCCGGCGCCTGGCTCGACCTCATCGTCATCCCGGGGGCGCGCCCCGGCCGGGTCGGGGTCGGCACCATCCACCATGTCGCCTGGCGCACCCCCGATGACGCGGCGCAGCAGCAGTGGTGGCGGCAGATTCGCGACCTGGGTGTGGGCATCAGCGACATCATCGACCGCTTCTGGTTCCACTCCATCTACTTCCGCGAACCGGGCGGCGTGCTGTTCGAAATTGCGACCGACGGCCCCGGCTTCACCGTCGACGAAACCGCTGGGGATCTCGGCGCCAAGCTGGTGCTGCCGCCCTGGCTGGAACCCAACCGCGCGCAGATCGAGAGCCATCTCCCGCCGGTCGAGCTTCCGGAAGCCGTCCGTCAGGCGCGGGTCGGCCCGAAGGCATGACGCTGGGATTTGTCCATCGCTTCGAACCCGGTGAGCCGGGTCGCGCATGACGGTTCTCGGAAGGTCTGTGCTGATCGTCGCCGACCGCCATGATACCCTCATCCCGCACGCGAGCACCGAGCGGCTCGCGGGTGCCCTTCAGAAGGCGGGAGCGGCCGGGGCGTAGTATAATCCTGCTCAGACGCGGGCGTAGCTCAGCGGTAGAGCATCTGCTTCCCAAGCAGAGGGTCGCCGGTTCAAATCCGGTCGCCCGCTCCAGGATCGTTTGAGGGCTGGAACGGTTGTGACCCCTTACGCCATTCTGAAGTTCATCCACGTTCTGCTGGCGATCGTCGCGGTGGGGAGCAACATCACCTACGGAGTCTGGCTGGGACGGGCGGCGCGCGAACCACAGCATCTGGGCCACGTGCTCCGGGGCGTGAAATTCCTCGACGATCGCCTGGCCAATCCCGCGTACGGACTTCTGTTCGTGACCGGCCTGGGCATGCTCTACTTCGGCAAGATTCCCTGGACGACGCCCTGGCTGCGTACCGCCCTCATCCTCTACGTGATCCTGGTGACCGTTGCGGCAGCAGGGTACACGCCGTTGCTGCGCCGCCAGATCGCCGCGCTCGAAGCCGGGGGGCCGGCGTCCGACGCCTACACGCGCGCGGCGAAGCGCGCCCTGCGGGTCGGGATTCTGCTGGCGGCCCTCGTACTGCTCATTGTCTTCTTGATGGTTGCGAAGCCGACGCTTGGAGGTTAAAGCACTCCGAGCGGGACTACCAGGGTAGGTCCATCGCCCGCGTCAGAAATCGCATCAAGGGACTCGCCGCGCGGCACACTTCAACGAACGTATCCATGAAGCCGCGGGCAACCACCTCTTTGTCAGAGAAGCGCACCATCATATACAAGTCCTTCAACTTCAGATCCTCCGCAAATGGATGGTCGGGATCGTAGCCCGGCGGGACACGCTTCAGCGCGTCCCCCTCGATCGCGATCCCCGCGGCCCGGACGGCTTTCCACTCCTTCGCTGGGGCCGCGATCCGGTCGCGAACTTTCCGGAGCGTTCTTGAGTCAGGATGCCACAGTCCTCCGCCTCCAAGACTGTTCGCCGGCTCCAGGTGAATGTAGAATCCCGGCGCGCTCTCGCTCTTCCCCGCCGCCGTGTGGGGGAAGTGAGCCCCGATGTTGGTCTTATAGGGACTCTTATCCTTCGAAAAGCGGATATCCCGATAGATG
>JBIOWP010000115.1:0-62305 GCA_044868695.1 bacterium | reverse complement strand
GGTACGGCTCGATCCCCATATCCAGCAGCCGCGTGATCGCGCCCGGCGCGTCGTTGGTGTGCAGCGTGCTCAGCACCAGGTGCCCCGTCAGCGCCGCCTGGATCGCGATCCGCGCCGTCTCCTGGTCACGCACCTCCCCCACCATGATGATGTCGGGGTCCTGCCGCAGGAAGTGCCGCAGCGCCGACGCAAACGTCACCCCCGCCCGCACGTTCACCTGCATCTGCGTGATCCCCGCGATCTGGTACTCCACCGGGTCTTCCACGGTCACGATATTGACCTGCTCGCTGTTCAGCTCGTTGAGAATCGCGTACAGCGTCGTGGTCTTCCCGCTCCCGGTGGGTCCGGTGAGCAGGAAGATGCCCTGAGGCCGGCGGATCACCCGGCGCAGCCGCTCGATGTTGGACGCCGACAGCCCCAGCTTGTCCAGATCATAGATCGGCGCGGACTTGTCCAGCAGCCGCAGCACGGCCTTCTCGCCGTAGAACGATGGGATCGTGGACACGCGGACGTCGATCGCCCGCCCGTCCACCCGGGTCTGGAAGCTGCCGTCCTGCGGCACGCGCCGCTCGGCGATGTCCATGTTTGCCATGATCTTGACCCGGGACACCACCTGTGCCTGCACATAGTCGGGCAGCGAGCCCCGGGTGAGCAGCACGCCGTCGATGCGGTAGCGGACGCGGATGTGCTTTTCCTGCGGCTCGACGTGGATATCGCTGGCGCGTTTGCGGACAGCCTCCTCGACCAGGCGGTTCACCAGCCGTACGACCGGCTGCTCGTCGGCGAGCCGCCGCAGGCGATCGAGGGACATCTCCTGGTCGATGACCTGGGGGCGCGGGAGGTCGCGTACCAGTTCGTCGGTAGCGTCGAGCGCGGGATATTGATTGAGCGCGTACTGGAAGTCGCGGACGGTGGTGACGGCGACTTTGACATCCAGACCGGTCAACCGCCGGATGTCGTCGATGGCGACGACATCGAGGGGATCCACCATCGCCACGGTCAGCACCCCATCGTCCTTGGCAATGGGCACCGCCTGAAGCCGGCTGGCATGAGTGGCCGGCAGCATCTGGAGGATCTCCTCGGGCGTCGGCTGGCCGGTGAGGTGCACGAACTCGATGCCGATCTGCTGGCTGAGCAGGCGCGCGATGTGCTCCTGGTCAACGATCCCCATATCCAGGAGCACGCGGCCCAACCGCTCCCCGGTCGCCCGGTGGATCTCCAGGGCGCGGCTCAGCTGGTCGGGTGTGATCAGTTGTTCGGCAAGCAGCAGGTCCCCGAGCTGCCGCCGGCGGCGCCCTGCACCGGCCGGCGCAGCGTGACGGCTGGACCTCTCATCTGACATCGACGGGCAACCCCCTACTCCCCCGGCCGGACGAGCATGTCGTGGGAGATGGCTGGGGCGTCCCAGGCGGGCTAGTGCTCGACGTAGACCACGCGCAGGAGCTCGTCGACCGTGGTGACGCCTTCCAGTACCTTGAGGATACCATCATCGGGGAGCGTCTTCATCCCCTCGGCGATGGCCTGGTCGCGGATCTGGGCCGCCGAGGCCCCCTTCAGGACGAGTTCCCGGATAGCCTCGCTCATCACCATCAGTTCGAAGATACCGAGCCGGCCCTTGTAGCCTGACCCCTTGCAGCGGTCGCACCCCTTGCCCCGGTAGAACACGATCTCCTCGCCCTCCTCGGGTTTGAGCCCAAGGCGGTGCAGGGCTTCCACGGGCGGGGTGAACGCCTCTTTGCAGTGGGCACAGATCGTCCGCGCCAGGCGCTGCGCCAGGACGCCGATCACCGAGGAGCTGATCAAAAATGGCTCCACACCCATGTCGATCAGCCGGGTCGTCGCGCTGGGCGCGTCGTTGGTGTGGATGGTCGACAGGACCAGGTGGCCGGTCAGCGACGCTTGAATCGCGATTTCGGCCGTGTCTTTGTCGCGGATCTCTCCGACCATGATGATGTCGGGGTCCTGGCGCAGGAATGACCGCAGGCCGTTGGCAAACGTCAGGCCCGCTTTGGGGTTGACCTGCACCTGGTTGACCCGCGGCAGCTGGTACTCCACCGGGTCCTCGACCGTCACGATGTTGCGGTCGGTGGTGTTGATCTTGTACAGCGTCGAGTACAGCGTCGTGGTCTTGCCACTGCCGGTCGGGCCGCTGACAAGGATCATCCCATACGGTTTTTCGGCCAGCCCCTCCCACACTTCCAGCATCGCCGGCGTGAAGCCCAGCTTCCCCAGTCCCAGCCGGGTGCTGGACTGGTCCAGGATGCGCATCACGACCTTCTCGCCGAAGACCGTCGGGAGAGTGGACACACGCAGGTCGTACTCCTTGTTTTCGATGACGATATGGATACGTCCGTCCTGCGGCAGCCGGCGCTCGGCGATGTCGAGGTTGGCCATGATCTTGATGCGCGACCCGATCGCCTGCTGCAGCGACTTCGGCGGCGTCATCACGTCATGCAGCAGACCGTCGATGCGGTACCGGACCTGGACGCTCCGCCGGTGAGGTTCGATGTGGATGTCGCTGGCGCCGTCGCCGATGGCCTGGCTGATGATGAGGTTGACCAGCCGGACGACCGGCGCCTCTTCGGTCAGCGTGCGCAGCTTCTCAACGGAGAAGTCCTCGACGGCGGCTTCGGGCACTTCCACGTCGGTGCTGACCGCCTGACGCATCGCCTCTTCCAGGTCGACGCCGCCGCTGTAGTAGCGGCCGATGGCGGCCACAATGTCTTCCTCGGCGGCGACGACCGCGTCGATCTCCAGGCCGGTCACCAGGCGCACGTCGTCGAAGGCCACCACGTTCAACGGGTCGGCGATGGCCAGCTTCAACTTCTTCCTGGTCTTCTCGATCGCCAGGACCTTGTGCCGCTGCGCCAGGTAGTGGGGAACGACCTTCACGACGTCGGCGTCAATCTCGACTGAAGCCAGCTCGACGTACGGGAGGCCCCATTGGACCGAGAGCACTTTGGCGAGCTGCTGCTCGGTGAGCGCGCCCTGCTCCACCAGGATGCGGCCGAGGTGGCCGCCGGAGCGCTGCTGCATCTGGATCGCCTTGTCCAGCTGCTCCCGGGTCACCGTCTTTTCGTCAAGCAGGATCTGGCCCAGCGACTCGGATCGCGGGCGCGGCCGGCCTCGCCCCGCGGGCTCGGGCTCCTTCGCCGGCGGGGTGGGCTGCGGCCGGGCCGGTGTGGGAACAGGACGGCCCCTTACCGGCGGCTGCGGGCGCTCCACGGTCGGGCGGCCTTTGCCGTCCCCGGCGGGCGGCGCCTCGGGACGGGGCGGCGCCTTCGGCGGTTCGGCCTTCGGGGGAACGGTCTTGGGTGCGGCGGGCGCGGCCGGCGACTGCGCCGCAGGCGGCGGCGCCACAGGCGCGGGCGGCTCGCCGTTCGGCGGGCCGCTCGGCCGCGCCGGCATCCGCGGCAGCACCTGGTCGGTCACATCCTGGGTGCCGCCTCGCCGCGGCACGTTGACCATCCGGTCGATGCGCTCCTGGACCTTGGACGCTTCCCGCAGCCGGCCGAGCTTGATATACACATCCCGCACCGCGGTGTGGATCTCGGCGTCGTCGGGCGCTAGTTCCACCGACTTCTCATACGCGTGCGCGGCTTTCTCCCAGCGCTCGTTGGCGACGTACATCTCGGCCAGGGCCACGTACACCATGACCGCCGCGCGCGGCACGCCGCGCTGGACGTACAGGGACGCCAGACGCACGTAGGCGACGGCGTCATCGGGCGCGTACTCGAGCACCTTCTTGTACGCCGCCACGGCGTCGTCGAACTGCCCGCGGGCCTCCATGACCCGGGCGCGGTGGAACGTCACCGCGCGCTCGAGCGTGGTGTCCTGGGAAGAAATCTTCAGCCGCTGCTTGTATTCAGCCAGTTCAGTTGTCATCGATGGCTCCCGCTTACCCGTTGGAACGTTGGAGCGTTGGAACGTTGAAGCGAGACGGCGTGTCCCCCTGTCCGAACGTCGCTTCGTTTCAACGGTTCAACGGTTCAACGGTCGTTAGAGCTGGTTGGCGACAGCCTGGCGGACCTTGCGCATCTCGACGCGCACACGGCCGAGGTTGGCGCTCTGGTCGCCGACCACCGCCAGCACGGCCTCAGGCCCGGCGGGTGTGAGCGCCACCGGTCCCGACTCGTATTCCAGCAAGATGGATCCCAGTGCTCCAAGTTTCAACGCCTCGCCCATCGCATCCGATGCCGCCAGGCTGCTGGCCGCGATCGCACCCACGGATTCCGTGTCCAGCGCGCCGGCGGCCGCCGCCTCGATCACGAACCCATCGCGGCCGACCACGAGCGCCGCCGTGACGCCCTCAACCTTGAGCAGCCCATCCAGGATGCCGCGCAGCCCTCCGGCCGCCGTCTCAAGCGCCTGCATCTGTCCACCCCTTCGTCACCAATTCAGCCGTCACCGTCTGCCGACGAGATTAGATGACACCCGCGTTGAGGACCGACGCGATCTCCGGCATGAAGCGCCGCAGCTGCAGCCGGGCTTTGCCGACGTTCCCGCGCGGGTTGATCACGATGCCCACGTAATAGTCCTGGCCCGCCATGGCCAGGAGGACGATGTACCGCTCGGCCACCAGCATGATGTGGTCGATCGGCCCGCCGTCCACTTTCTGGCACATGTAGTCGAGCACTTTGCCCGCCACGGCGCCTTCCTGGGCAATCTCCTCAACGGAGAAGTTGGGATCGACCTTGAGCGCCTCGATGGTGGCACCGTCCATCCCGACCACCACCGCACCCACCAGCCCTTCGATCCCGCCCACCAGCGCCCGCAAAAGTTCCTTGACACTCCCCGCCATGGACGCTCCTCCGAGTTACTCGCGCTCGCCGTTGTGCGCGGACTCCGCCTCGAGCAGCAGGCGGACGCCCTGCAAGCGCAGGCCTTCCTCGTCGATCAGGCGCTTGATCCGCCGGATCAGCTCCAGGTCCCGCTGACTGAACAGGCGATGTCCCCCGCGCGTACGCGCGGGCCGGAGCAGTCCATACTGGCTCTCCCACGCCCGGATCCGCCGCGCGTCGACGCCGGTGAGCCTGGCGACGGTGCGGATCGGGTAGATTGGGAGATCTGGTGCCACGACTCGCTCCTCGGTTTTCACTTCCTGTCCTCCCCCCACCTCAATGCGCGCCATCACACCGCCTCCGGGTGGAGCGATTCCCGCAACCGCCGGAGGGCGGCGTGCATCACGCGCGACACGTGCTTCTGGGAAATCCCAAGCTTTCGAGCCGCTTCGGTCTGTGTCAGGTCCATATAGAAGAGGTAATAGATCACCTTGCGCTGCAGCCCTGAGAGCCGCTCGATGGCATCGCTGATCAGCACGCGGTCCTCAACGGGGAGCGACCCAGCGGCGTGCTTGGTGGTGATGCGGTCCCGCTGTGCGATCGGCGCGCCGTCGTCCCCTTCGCGCTCCTCGTCGAGTGAGACGAGGCGCAGCGACTCGCGCGCCTGCAGGACCTCCGCGACCTCGTCCTCGGAGACGTGAGTGGCGCGCGCGATCTCCGCGGTGGTGGGCGGCCGGCCGACCCGCTGCGTGAGCTCGGTCACGGCGCGGCTGATCCGGTGGTCCATCTCGTACAGCCACCGCGGCCGGCGGACCGTCGTCCCCTGGTCCCGCAGGTAGTGCCGGATCTCGCCCGCAATCAGGTGCCGCGCATACGTTTCGAACTTGACGCTGCGGCCGGGATCAAAGTTGGTCACCGCGTGCATGAGGCCGATATAGCCGATCTGATGAAGGTCATCCACCGGGATCCCCGACCGGGCGTAGCGGCGTGCGACCTGGTGGACGAGGGGCATGAAGAGCGTCGTGAGGCGGGCATGGAGCTCAGGGCCGCGCGTGGCGCGGTAGGACTGGAACAGCGTGGCGGCGTCATCCGCGGGAGCAGCCTCCCGGACTGGATGGACCGTGCTGCCTCTACGTCCCATGAAAATCCCTCCCCTTGGGCCGCCGGAGGAGGGACAGAAAACGCCTCGTTCGGCAGCCCGGCCGACCTTCCGGTGGTTCCCCGGCAGGTCCCGTAGCTTTGCGCCCCCAGGTCGCCCTGGGTTTGCCTTTTCGCGAGGACTGACTCAGAACTCTAACAAACTGCCGGGCAAATTGCAAGAGACAAATGACCGGCGCCCGCCCATCCGCCACCACTTCGATGGAGATTTGAAGCAACTTCCGTGCCAGACCCGACAGTGTTACCCGCCGGCGAGGTGGCGGAAGAGCCGCAGCACGTTGTAGACATACCACTGCGTCTCCCGGAAGGGGGGGATGCCGTTGTACCGGGTCACGGCGTTGTGTCCCGCGTTGTACGCGGCCAGAGCCAGCTGCAGATTTCCGCCGAACCGGTCCAGGTGAGCGCGCAGGACGCGGGCGGTCGCGTAGATGTTCCCCACCGGATCCGCCGGGTCCACGCCCATGGCGCGCCAGGTGTCCGGCATCAGCTGTCCGAGGCCGTACGCCCCTGCCGGGGATTGCACCTGGATCCGGAAACCGGATTCGATGGCGATGAGCGCCATGATGAGGCGCGGGTCGATGCGGTAGGCCGTGCCGTAATGTAGGACGCTGCGGATGATGGCGTCGACCTGCGAGGCATCCAGCCGCGGGTTGTACCAGCGCACGACATGCGCATAGGCCGCCGGCACCATCTCCCCGTCCAGCACGGGAACCTCACGGCCCGAGGCGGCGCGCAGCCACTGCTGCGCGAGCAACGCGGTCTGGGGTTTGGGGCTGCGGGTGGCCCGGACGAATGCCGCCCGGGCATCGGCCTCGCGGCCGGAGGCAGCGTACGCGGCGCCCAGCCACAGTGCAATGTCCCCCGACGGCTGCAGCGCCATCGCGTGTTCGAAGGCCGACGCCGCATCCCGAACGTACCCGAGTTGATAGTAGGATGCCCCCAGCCACACCCAGGCGCTCGCATCGCGCGGATTCTGGTCCAGGTACGCGCGCAGCGCGAGGGCGGCCTCTTGATGGCGGCCGGCCAGGTGTGCTTCACGTCCGGTCGCGAGGAGCGATCCGCCGGCCGCAGGCGCCGCATAGAGCAGGGCGGCCAGCAGCACAACTGCGGCGATGAATCGGTTCATATGACCATCGTCAGGCGCAGGGCCGGCCATAGGCGCTCACCACTTCGCTATGCCCGTCCTAACGCCTGTCCAGGCCGCGCGCGTGCTCGGTCGTGTCGTCGCGCTAGGGCGCCGCCATCGCACCCGAACGGGCGCCGTTCTCGAGACTGGTCAGCGCCTGGCGGTCCACGGCCCGCTTGAGAGCCTCATCCACCGCGATCTTCCCCGCCTTTGCCAGCAGCTTGAGGCTCAGGTCCAGGCTCTGCATGCCGTCCCTGCTACCGGTCTGGATCAGCGAGGGGATCTGAAACGACTTGCCCTCGCGGATAAGATTGCGAACGGCGGGCGTAGCCACCAGCATCTCAACGGCGGCCACCCGGCCCTTCCCGTCCGCGCGCGGCAGCAGCGTCTGGGCGGCCACGCCCAGCAGCACCTCGGAGAGCTGCACGCGGACCTGGTCCTGCTGGTGGGGCGGGAAGACGTCGATGATGCGGTTGATCGTCTGGGCCGCGCTGTTTGTGTGAAGCGTGGCCAACACGAGGTGACCGGTCTCCGCCGCGGTGAGGGCGCTGCCGATCGTCTCAAGGTCGCGCATCTCGCCGACCATGATGATGTCAGGATCCTCCCGCAGCGCGCTTCGCAAGGCCGCAGCGAACGAGTGCGTATGCGGCCCGAGCTCGCGCTGGTTAATGAGGCAGCCCTTGGGGTCGTGCACGAATTCAATCGGATCTTCGATCGTGATCAGGTGGTCGTGTCGGCGCTGATTCATCAGATCGACCATCGCCGCCAGCGTAGTCGTCTTGCCCGATCCGGTCGGGCCCGTGACGAGGATCAGACCGCGGTCTTTCAGACTGAGATCCGCCAGCACCGGCGGCATGCCCAGTTCCTCAAGCGACTTGATCTTCGACGGAATCGCACGGAACACGGCCGCCTCACCGCGCCGCTGCTGGAACAGATTGACACGAAATCGTGCCGCGTTGGACAACTCGATGGAGAAATCCAGTTCTTTACTCTCGGCGAAGCGACCACGCTGTTCCTCGGTCAGCAGTTCCGAGAGAATCTGGTCGATGCTGCTCCGCGTGAGCGGCACCGCCTCCACCGGGGACAACCGGCCATTCAACCGGAGCATCGGCGGCATCCCGACCGATAGGTGCAGGTCACTTGCGTTCCGTTCGACGGTCAGATGTAACAACTGCGACAGGGTCACGCTCCACCTCCATGATGAGGAACATCCATTCGGGGGCACCGAAGGAGTCTGCTGAACGCAGAAGGCAGAACGCAGCAAGACAGATGCCACGGTGAGGACGGCCGCGGCCGGTTATCTGGCGGCGGACCCGGGCACGCGTCGGATCACCCGCGCCCTGATGAGCCGTTCGATGCGGCGGATTATCCTGGTCGTCGGAAACTCCTGCGTCGACAGCGGATCCACCAGGATGGTCACCATGCCCAGGAGATTTCCGCCGAGCACGTCGGTGAAGAGCTGATCTCCGACGAACGCGGTATGGGCCGGCGGCGTCCCCATGATGGCCAGCGCCCTGCGGAACGCCCAGGGGACGGGTTTGACGGCGGCCGACACGACCCGCACGCCGAGGGCATCACCGATGGCCCTCGCCCGCCCCGTAAAGTTATTGGAGACGATACATACCCGCAGCCCCGCCGACGTAAGCCGGCCGACCCACGCCCGCACGGCCTCCGATGGCGCCGCGGCGTTCCACGCCACCACGGTGTTGTCCAGATCGAGCATGACACCGCGGATACCCTCCGCCACGAGGGCGGCGGGATCCAGCGCCAGCACGGACGCCGCGTAGCGGGTGGGCACCAGCCACCGAGGCATCACGGCGCGGGCCGGTAGCGGCGGATAGCCGCCAGGTGTTCCCGGTACGTCCGGCTGAACACGTGCGAGCCGTCCGCCCGCGCGACGTAGAAGAGGTACTCCGTAGCCGCGGGCGCCAGCGCGGCCTGGATGGCCTCCACACCCGGGCTGGCGATCGGCCCCGGCGGGAGACCGGCGCGCCTGTAAGTATTGTAGGGTGAGTTGACCTCGAGGTCTTTGTACGTCACCACAGACTTGTGGCGGCCGAGCGCGTACAAGACGGTGGCGTCGACCTCCAGCCGCATCCCGCGGCGCAGTCGGTTGGACAGCACCCCCGCAATGAGCGCCCGCTCCTCCGGCCGACGTGCCTCCCGCTCGATCAGCGAGGCCATCGTGACCACGTCATGCAGCGAGCGGCCCCTGCCCTGCGCCTCCCACAGCGGCACGACGATCTGCTCGAATCGATCGATCATGGCGCGAAGGAGTTCGCGTTCCTCGAGCCCCCGGGGCAGCCGGTACGTGTCGGGAAAGAGATACCCTTCCAGGGACCGCGTGGGCACCTGTGCCAGAAACCTCTGGGGGTACAGATTCGCGCCGTGGAACACGATCTCGGTCAGGCGGGCGCGATCGCCCAACGTGAGGTCGGCCAGCGCATCCACGATCTCAGCGCTCGTAAAACCCTCCGGGATCGTCACGGGATGCAGGATGACCTGCCCCCGAGCGACGGTGTCCACGACCTCCAGCAGGGTCATGGACGGGGACAGCAGATACTCCCCGCCCTGCAGGGAGCGGGTCAGGCGGCGCGCGCGAACAGCCAGCACGAAGTCGGCGTCTCGGCGCACTACGCCCGCGGACTGCAGCAGCCGGCCGATCTCTGTGGAAGATGCTCCGGGAGAGATGATGACGACGCGCGGGCGACCTGCGGGATCGGCGGGGCGGACAATAGCGGCGGCCACGGCCACGCCGGCGGTGATGACGGCAATCCCGACGGCCGCCGCCCGGAGCATCCAGGCACCGGGCGGGGCACGGCGCAGCCAGGGGGGGCCAGACGGGGGAAGGCTCACGCCACCGGCGGCGGGTTACATCACCGGCCTGCCGCCGCTCTCCTCGTCGTCGGAGTGAGCACTGTCCGCGTCGTCCTCATCGTCCTCGACGATCTCTACGTCGTCGTACTCCGCGGTCTCCTCAATGGCCGCCGCGACCCTGCGGAACTCGGCTTCATCCTCAACCGCGACCAGCGTCTCGTCCTCGACCCGGAACACGACGGCGGGATCGTCCTCGTCCGACGGCTGGAGGATGGCATACCGCCGGCCATCAACCTCGACCACATCCACCAGATTGAACTCGTGGGTCTTGCCGTTCTCATCGAGCAGCGTGATGGCGTCGCCACGCTCTGCCACTCAAGCACCCCGGTGATGTGTGATTCTCGTGCGATTTACGAATCGCGATTCACGAATCACGGCGTGTTTCGGTGTGAGCGTAGCACCGGTGCCAAACAGTGTCAACGCCGGCGGTCGAGGTAGGTTTGCAGGAAGATGGCAGCGGCCACGGCATCCCGCGCCACCCGGCGGCGGCTGCGGCGTACGTCTCCGGCGATCATCGCGCGCTCAGCCTCCGCGGTGGACAATCGCTCGTCCTGCAGGTCGATCGGCAGCGGCACGGCCGCGCGCAGGCGATCAACAAATATGCGCACGGCCGCCGCCGCGTCTCCCTCCGTCCCGTCCATCCGCAGCGGGAGACCGACGACGATGCGGCCGGCCTGGTGCGACGCGGCCCGGGCGCGGACATCGGCGAGGGTCTGGCGCCAACTGCGGCGGAGGATGACGCCGTCGCTCATGGCAATCGTTCCATCGGGGTCGGACACCGCGACGCCGATGCGGCGCTCACCGACGTCAAGGGCGAGCACTCTCATGGCTGGCTTCGGGACGTCCGCAGAATCTCATCCAGCACGCCCTCGTCGACCACGTCGGCGACCAGGATGGACACCCGGGTCCGGTCTTTGATCCCGCCCTGTCCCATCTTGTCTCGCCCGCCGCCGGCCCCGCCATACCGCCGCGCCAGCGCGTCCACGAACTTGCCGGCGTGTGTCGCGGGATCCGACGTGATCACGATGATCTGTCCGGTGGCGAGGGACCCCACGACGGTAATCACCCGCTCGCCGGCGCGCTGGCCCAACCGGTCGGCATACTGGCGCAGGTGTGCCGGGTCTGCGGACTCTACGGCTTTCGCCACGACCGTCGTTCCATCGCGCAGGGTCACGCGATGATCCGGCTCGACGGACCCGCCGGCCGCGGCCGCCCGCAGCTCACGCTCGAGCTCCTTGATCCGATCCTCCAACCGTTTCACGCGATCGGACACACTGTCTGGATCCACTCCCAGGGCCTTCGCCAGGGCGCCCAGGGCGGCATCCTGCTTCACGACGGCGGCGTAGGCGGACCGCCCGGTCACGGCCTCAATCCGGCGCACGCCGGCGGCCACGCTGCCCTCCGCGGTGATCTTGAACAGCCCGATCTGGCTGGTACGGGACAGGTGCGTCCCGCCGCATAGTTCACGGCTGTAGCCATCAATGCTGATCACCCGCACCTGCTCGCCATATTTCTCGCCGAACAGCGCCGTGGCGCCGGACCGCAGCGCTTCGTCGTAGCTCATCCAGCGGACGCGGACCGGCAGGTCGGCAAGAATCTGTTCGTTCACCTTCGCCTCGACCGACTGGCGTTGCTCTGGTGACAGCGCCGCCAGGTGGACAAAGTCAAACCGTAGGCGGTCGGGAGCCACGAGCGAGCCGGACTGCGTTGCGTGCTCGCCCAGCACCTCCCGCAGCGCTTTGTGCAGCAGATGGGTCGCGGTGTGGTTCCGCATGATATCCCAGCGCCGCGGCACGTCGATCTCCGCACGGACCACCTGGCCGGCGCGCACCGTCCCGCGCGCGACCCGTCCGCGGTGCACGATCACGCCGCCGACCGGCCGGCGCGTGTCGGTCACCTCGACGACACCGCCGGACGCCGTCAGGGTCCCCATATCGCCGACCTGCCCCCCGCCTTCCGGGTAGAACGGCGTGCGGTCCAGCACGACCTCGACCTGCGCCCCGTCGGCGGCCTGGTCAGCCCGCTCCCCGTCGACGAACAGCGCGATGATGTGCGCACGCGCCCGGTGCTTCGCATAGCCTACGAATTCCGACGCCAGGTCCCCGCTCCCCAGTTGATCGTAGCGGCGATCGCCGGCGGCGCCCCCGAACGCACGCGCGGCCCGCGCGCGCTCGCGCTGTCCATCCATGGCCCGGGCAAATCCTTCCTCGTCGATGGAGAAGCCCCGCTCCCGCGCCACGTCCCGAGTCATCTCGAGGGGAAACCCATAGGTGTCGTAGAGGCGAAACACCTCATCGCCCGGCAGCATGCGTTCCGGTCTCCCCCGAGCCGCGGCGAGAAGTTCTTCGAGGCGCGCCAGACCGGTGCTCAGCGTCTGCGCGAAGCGCTCCTCTTCCTGGCGGGCGGCGGTCTGGATGAGCGATCGCTGCCGGTGGAGCTCCGGGTAGGTGCTCCCCATCTCGTCAACGACGGCGCCCGCGATCTCCGCCAGGAACGGCTGGCCGATCCCGGTCGACCGGCCGAACCGCATCGCCCGCCGCATGATCATCCGGAGCACGTAGCTGCGGCCCTCGTTCCCCGGCATGATCCCGTCGGCGATCAAGAACGCCATCGCGCGCCCGTGGTCGGCCATGACACGGTAGGCGACGTCATGCCGTGCCCGCTCGCGGTCATCGTGAGCGAGCGCGCGCTGGATCCGGCTCATCAGGGGGGTAAACAAATCCGTGCGGTAGTCATCGTTGACGCCCTGCAGCACAGACGTCATCCGCTCCAGTCCCATCCCCGTGTCCACGCCCGGGTGCGGCAGCGGCACACGGGTCCCGTCGGCCTGCTGGTCGAACTGGATGAACACGAGGTTCCAGATCTCCAGCCACCGCAGGCAGCCGTTGTCCAGCGCCACCCCGCAGTCGGGCCGATGGCAGGAGCAGTGCGACGGCCCCCAGTCGTAGTGCAGTTCGGAGTTGGGCCCGCACGGCCCCACGTCCGCCATCATCCAGAAGTTCGTCTCATCCCCCATGCGGAAGATCCGGTCCGCGCCCACGCCGATGCCGCGCCACCCGGCGGCCGCCTCGTCGTCGCTGGTATGCACCGTCGCGACGAGGCGGCCGGGATCGACTCCGTATCCGTGGGTCACGAGATCCCACGCGTATGCGATGGCGTCGCGTTTGAAGTAGTCGCCGAAACTAAAGTTGCCGAGCATCAGGAAGAACGTGTGATGCCGGGGACTGGGGCCGACGTTGTCGAGATCGTTGTGCTTGCCCTGCACCCGCATGCACTTCTGCAGCGTGGCTGCGCGGCGGTAACCACGCCGCTCACGCCCCAGGAAGACATCCTTGAACTGCACCATGCCGGCGTTGACGAACAGCAGCGTGGGATCGCCCGCGGGAATCAGGGAGGAACTCGGCACCACCGTGTGGTCCCGGGCGCGGAAGTAGTCCAGAAACTGGTCGGCCACGCTCTTCCAATCGCGGCGCGGTTCACCCATGCGTCACCTCAAAAATATGCACCCCTCGTCGGTAGGGACGAGAGGTGCGCTCCCGCGGTACCACCCTTGTTCCCCACTCTAACTGCACGTTAGAGCGTTGGAGAGTTGAAAAGTTGGATCCAACCGTCCAACGTTCCAACGGCAGTTCGCTGGGGCTCTTGTGTGCCGGTAACGGTGGCGCCGGGCTGCTCCGGGGTGGCGAGTCCCGTCAACGCAGGCCAGTTATTCGCGTTGTCCCTATTTAAGATCATCCTCCTGCCGCTGTCAAATAAGGCTGAGCCCTACGGGGAAGCGGGTGCCTCCCGCGTCATCTCGGCCAGCATCCCCTCGGCGGCGCCAATGGCCTCCTCCAGCGCGCTGACCGCATGGTCGAGCTGCGCCTTCGTGATGACGAGCGGAGGGGCGATGCGGAAGGTCGATGGGTTGTTGAGGCTGTAGAAGACGATGACGCCCCGTTGGAGCGCCTCCGCCGTGACCAGCAACACGATGTCGGGGTCGGCAAACTCCACGCCGACCAGCAGCCCCTTGCCCCTGACCTGCTTGACCACGCCCGGATGCGCGCGGGCCACGTCCTGCAGGCGGGCGAGCAGATAGACGCCGAGGTCGGCGGCCCGTTCGACCAGGCGTTCCTCCTGGATCACGCGGATCGTGGCGATCCCCGCCGCGCACGCGAGAGGATTGCCACCGAACGTCGACGAGTGGAGGTAGGGGTTGCGCTCCAGCGCCTTCCACAGCGCCGGGCGGCCGGTCAGCGCGCCGATCGGCACGATGCCGCCCCCCAACGCCTTGGCCATCGTCAAGACGTCGGGCACCACGCTCCAGTGCTCACAGGCAAACATCTTTCCCGTCCGGCCCAGTCCGGTCTGCACCTCATCCAGGATTAGCAGCGCGCCGTGGCGCGTGCACAGATCCCGCACGCCCGGCAGATAGTCATCCGGAGGGATGATGACGCCGTTTTCTCCCTGGATGGGCTCCAGGATCACCGCGGCGGTCTGGTCGGTGACGGCGCGGGCCAGCGCCGTCAGGTCGCCAAACGGCACGTGCGTGAACCCCGGCACCAGGGGCTGGAACGGGGTCTTGTACGTCTCGCGTCCGGACGCTGAGAGCGCGCCCATCGTCTTGCCGTGGAACGCTCCCTCGGCGGCCACGATGTGCGGCCGGCCGGTGGCCAGACGCGCGAGCTTGAGCGCTCCCTCGTTGGCCTCCGCGCCGCTATTGGCAAAGAAAGTGTACTGCAGGTCGCCGGGCGTAATCTGCGCCAGCAGTTCGGCGAGATCGGCCTCGGGACCGCGCGGCATCGCGCGCACCGACATCGGCATGCGGTCGAGCTGCGCCTTGACCGCGGCGACCACTTTCGGGTGCCGGTGGCCGACGTTGAACACCGCCGGTCCGCCGGAACAGTCGATGTACTCCTTCCCGTGTGCGTCGCGGATGACGGCGCCGCTCGCGTCCCATTCCACGGTCATGATGTTGGCGAAGCGGTACAGCTTGGCGAGCCCGGCGTTAACGTACCGGGTGTACTTGTCGAGTGTCGCGCGGGCCAGCCGGTCGGGATCCTCAGGCAGCATCGGTCACTCCGGCTTGCGTCCTGACACCGAGGAGGCCGCGAAACCGGGCTGGGTCAGCGCGTCCCTGGCCCGGCGGACGACCTCGCGCGTTTCCTTATACTTGATGCGGTCCATGGCCTCATCCAGCGGCACCCACTCGCAGGCCACAAACCCCTCCTCCGCCTGGGGACGCGCCTCTTCGCCACCCAGGAACTCGAGCAAAAAATACCGGACGGTCTTGTCGTAGTATGTGTCCTCGGACCGCCAGAAGAAGTAATAGCGTTCCTCTCCAAGATCTGCGACGACGCGGACGTTGGAGATGCCCGTTTCCTCACGGACCTCGCGCAGGGCGACGGCCTCCGGGGTTTCGCCTTCCTCAATCGTTCCTTTGGGCAGCATCCACTTGCCGCTGGTGTGCCGAAGGAGCAGGACCTGGGGCTCGCCGGGTCCGTCGAGACGGAACACCACTCCGCCGGCGCTCTGCGCGCGCTTCACCGGCTTTCGCGTCTTCCCGAATTGACCTTTCATCTATTCAACGCGTCGTGGACAGCAGCGCGCGCACCATCTGGTTCACCGCGCTGCCGTCGGCCCGCCCTCTCACCTTCGGCATCACCAGGGCCATGACCCGCCCCATGTCGCGGACATCTTTCGCGTTCGCCTGCGCCACGGCCTCGGAAACGATGGCGCGGAGTTCGTCGGGGGACAGGGGAGCGGGAACGTACTCGGTCAGGATGGCCAGCTCGAGGGTCTCCTTACGGACAAGGTCCTCCCGCCCGCCCTTCTCGAACGCCTCGATCGCCTCGCGGCGCCGTTTCATCTCGCGCCCCAGCACCCCGATGATCTCCTCGTCGCTGAGCTCACGGCCGCGTTCGATCGCTGCGTTTTGCATCGCCGCGCGGACCAGGCGGATGGTGGAGACGCGGAGGGCGTCTCCCGCCACCATCGCCTTGCGCAAGTCTGCTGCCAGCCGGTCTGCGAGCGTCATCGTCATGCGTCACCCGTGAAGAATCACAGAAGGGGGACTGCCGTCCCCCTTCTCACTGGACCGCCCTCCTGCCACGCTCGTCCTTACAACCCGCGCCGCCTCCGGCGTGCCAGCTTTCTGCGCCGTTTGGCGCTGGGCGACTCGTAGTGCTCGTGCCGCTTGGCGTCAGTAAGAATCCCCGATCGTTTTACCTGCCGCTTGAACCTCCGCAGCGCGCTATCCAGACTCTCATCCTTGCCGACGCGGACCTCCGTCATCCCCCCACCCCCTCTCCGGCCATCCGGACCCGGACACCCGCCAAGACATCCAGCCGCGGATCGGATGGACCAAACCTGTGTCATTATACAACAGAACCGGGAAAGCGTTCAAAGGCGCCGTTTTTCGCCTACCCAGGGGGCCACTCCATCTGGCGGCCGCCCAGGAGGTGCAGGTGCAGATGTGGAACGGCCTGGCCGCCTTCCGGCCCCGTGTTGGTCACCAGCCGGAATCCGCGGTCCGCAATCCGCGCCTGCCTGGCCACGTGCGCCGCCGCGACCATCATCCGCCCCAGGAGTCTGCTGTCGGTCAACTCCATCACCGAGGCGATGTGCTGCTTCGGCAGGATGAGAACGTGGACGGGCGCCTGCGGGTTGATGTCCCGGATGGCGATTACCTGGTCGTCCTCATACACCCGGTCCGAGGGAATCTGCCCGGATACGATCTTGCAGAACAGACAGTCGTTCATCGTCCCCTTAGTCCCATGTCCGCAGGTCGACCAGCGTCTTCGCCTCAGGCCCGATCGTGCCGGACGGCAGCACCTCGACGGCGGCCCGGAGCCGCGTGGTGTCCCGGATGCTGTCGGCCACCGCGGCAGTCAAACGCGCTCCCGGAGCGAGCGCTTCGACGCGGACGGTCAGCGCGTCCTGATGGTCGGCCCGGGTGATCACCGCCTGATACCGTGTCACCTCCGGATGCCGTGCGATGGCGCGCTCAATGTCGTGAGGATACAGAAACACGCCCCGAACTTTCACGGCGTCCCCCACCCGGCCGAAGATCCGCTCCAGCCTGGCGGATGTCCTGCCGCAGGGGCAGCCACCCGGGGCAATGCGCGAGAGGTCACCGGTGCCCAGGCGCAGCAGGGGGTACAGGTCGCTGAGGAACGTAACCACGACTTCTCCCGTGTCCCCGTCGGGGAGACGGGAGCCGGAGACCGGATCCGCGATCTCCGCGATCACGCGCTCGGCCACATGCAGTCCGGTGCGTTCCGGGCACTCGAACGCGATCAGCCCGAGGTCTGCGGTCGCATACGCCTGGCTAATGCGCATGCGCCGGCGGCGTTCAAGGTCGTCTCGGAGTGACGGGGGCAGCGGCTCGCCGGACACGCACGCGACTTCCAGGGGCGTCTCCGCCGACTGTTCGGCGGCCTTGCCCAGCACCGTCGCCAGGAAGCTGGGCGTGCCGATGAACCCGCGGGCGCGCACGTCCAGGATCGCCCGGAGTTGAATCTCCACGTTCCCCACTCCGCCCGGCACGGTCACGCACCCGAGCGCGTCCAGGGCGCCGTCGAACATCGCACCGGCCGGGGTGAGATGATAGGAAAAGGTATTCACGACCACATCGCCGGCCCGAAACCCCGCCGCGAACAGCGCCGGCGCGAACCCCCAGTAATCCGGCGTGCGTCCTTCTGGTTCGTAAATGGGGCCGGGCGACACGAACATGCGGCGGACATCGGCCAGCGGCTTTGCGAGCCAGCCGCCAAACGGGGGCGCGTCCGCCTGGACGCGGGGCAGCGACCCTTTCTTCAGCACGGGAAGGCGCGGAAGGTCTGCCAGCGTCAGCGCGTCCGGGTTCACCCCGGCGGCGGCCAGGACGGCGCGGACGGCCGGGGACGCCGTCGCCGCTCGCGCCGCGATGCGGCGCAGGGCCGCGTCCTGGGCGAGCGCGCGCTGGGACGGCGGCTGCTGTTCGGCGGGATCGTATGCCTCGTGGACCGGCTTCACCCCCCGCGTTCCTCCCTCTTCCGCCCCTGCGCGCGCTCCTCCTGTGAAGGAAGCCCTCGCCGGCGGCCCGTATTTAGTCCGCGATGACCCGCACCGAGCCCGTGCTGCACGTCGATGACCTCCACCTGAGCTTCCACGGGATTCAGGCCGTCGCGGGCGTGACGTTTGACCTTGGGAGCCGGGAAATCCTCGGGATCATCGGGCCCAACGGCGCCGGGAAGACCAGCGTCCTCAACTGCATCAACGGCTTCTACCGCCCCCAGCGGGGCACCATCCGGTTCCGCGGAAGCGACATCACACACCTCGCCCCCCACGCGCGGGCGGTCATGGGGATTGCCCGCACATTTCAGAACATCGCGCTGTACCCGGGCATGAGCGTGCTCAACAACATCATGACCGGCCGTGTGATCCGGATGACGGCGAGCGTGCTGGCCTGCGGGATCTACGCGGGCCCGGCGCGGCGCGAGCACGTCGCACACCGCGCCGCCGTCGAAGAGATCGTCGACTTCCTCGAAATCGAAGCGGTCCGCCACCATCTGGTGGCCGACCTACCGTACGGGATCCAGAAGAAGGTGGAGCTGGGACGCGCCCTTGCGCTTGAGCCGCGGGCCCTGATCCTGGACGAACCGATGGCCGGGATGAGCGTCGATGAGAAGGCCGACATGGCCCGCTACATCCTCGAGCTGAAAGATGTCCGCTCGGTGCCGATCATCCTCATCGAGCACGACATGGGCGTCGTCATGGACCTCTGCGACCGGATCGTTGTCATGGACTACGGCAAGAAGATCGCCGAGGGGCTGCCGCGGGACGTCCAGCGCAACCCGGACGTCATCCGGGCCTACATCGGCGAGACCGCGACGCCTCCCGCGCACTGACCGATGGCCACGGTGCTCGACCGGCCCGCGCAGGTGGTCAGGGAGCCCGTCTCTGACCCGACCGCCGATACGTTTCCCAGGCTCCTTCGCCGGAATGCCGAACGGTTCGGCGACCGCGTGGCGTTCCGGGAGAAAGAGCTGGGTGTCTGGCGACCGATCAGCTGGCGCGAGTATGCCGCCCAGGCACGCGCCTTCGGCCTAGGGCTCACCGCGCTGGGGTTTGCGCGCGGGCAGGTGCTCGCGATCATCGGCGACAACCGGCCCGAACTGTTCTACGCAGCCATGGGAGCACAGAGCGTCGGGGGGATCACGTACGGACTCTACCAGGATAGCCTGTCCGGTCAGCTGGCGCAGCTCATTGACTTTTCAGACGCCCGGGTGGTGTTCTGCGAAGATCAGGAGCAGGCCGACAAGGTCCTGGAATTGGAGTCCCTGCTGCCGAAAGTCGAGCACATCATCGTGGAAGACTGGCGGGGGATGTGGCAGTACCAGCATCCCAAACTGATCCGCTTCGGTGACGTGCAGCGTCTCGGCAAGGACCGCGACGCGGCGGAGCCCGGGCTCTTCGACCGGCTGGTCGGCGATGGCCGTGCCGACGACACCGCCATCTTCTGCCAGACATCGGGCACGACCGCGCTCCCCAAGCTGGCGATGCTGTCCCACCGCCACCTCATGGCCCAGGGCACCAACTTCCGGGCTGTAGAGCCGCACATCGCGCCCAGCGATGAATTCGTGTCCTACCTCCCGTTCGCCTGGATCGGCGAACAGATGATCTCCACTACGCTGCACCTGCTGGTCGGGTTCACCGTGAACTTTCCTGAGGAACCGGAGACGGCGCAGCGCGACTTTCGCGAGATCGGCCCGCACTTCACCTTCGCGCCCGCGCGGATCTACGAAGGCCTGCATACCGCGGTCAGCGTGCGGATCCTCGACGCCGGGCGGCTGCGCCGGTGGGTGTATGAGTGGGCCCTGGGGGTGGGGGGCCGGATCGTCGATCTCAGGGCGCGGCAGGCCCCGATCCCGGCGTGGACGCGGGCGCTGGGGCGGCTGGCCTACTGGCTGGTCTACCGCCCCATCCTGGACAAGATCGGGTTCCTCCGGATGCGCGTGGCGTGGAACGGCGGATCGCCGCTGGGCCCGGACTACTTCAAATTCTTTCACTCGCTGGGCGTGAACCTCAAGCAGATCTACGGCCAGACCGAGATCGCAGGCATCTCGTGCGTGCACCGCAGCGGCCACGTGCATTTCTGGACGATGGGCGCGCCGATCGCGAACACCGAGATCCGGATCACGCCGGACGGAGAAATCATCAGCCGGAGCCCCAGCGTGTTTGCCGGCTACTATGAGAATCCCGAGGCCACCGCGACCGCCCTGCGCGACGGCTGGCTGTACACCGGCGACTACGGCACCGCCGATCCCACGGGCGACATCATCATGTTCGACCGCATGTCCGACGTGATCACCCTGCGGGACGGCAGCAAGATGAGCCCGTGGGTCGTTGAGGCGATGCTGAAGTTCACGCCGTATGTGCAGGAGGCCATGGTGGTGTGCGCTCCCGATGGGGTGACGATGGCCGCCATCCTGAACATCGAGATGCGCAGCGTCGGCAAGTGGGCGGAGGACCGGGGGCTCCCCTACACGTCCTACACCGACCTCTCTCAGAAACCTCAGGTGGTCGAGCTGCTCCGCGGGATCGTGGCAGACGTGAACCAGCGCCTGCGGCCTGAGTGGCGGGTCAGGCGCTTCGTGTCGTTGTACAAGGAATTTCACCCCGACGACGACGAGCTCACCCGCACCCGCAAGCTCCGCCGGGGGTTCATCACCGAACGCTATCGGGACCTGATCCACGCCCTCTGCACGGGCGGTCAGACCTTCGACGCCACGCTGCAGGTACGGTATGAAGATGGGACGTCCCGCGAGATGAAGATGGCGGTGCGGATCGTGGATGTGCCGTGAGGGAGTTCCTCCTGAGCGGCCTCGTCAACGGGATGGCCGTCGGCAGTATCTACGCGCTGATCGCGCTCGGCTTTGCCCTCCTGTACAAGTCCACGAAGATCCTGAACCTGGCGCACGGGGAGCTGGTCCTCTTCGGCGGGTACACGGCCATCGCGCTGACCCAGGTCGTCCCGTTCCCGCTGGCGGTTCTCCTGACGCTGGTGGCCGCCGCGGCGCTGGGCTTCGTGATCGAACGGGCCATCATGCGCCCCCTGTTCGGGCAGCCACTCCTATCGGTCATCATCGTGACCCTGGCCCTGGGCTACGTGGTCCGGGGACTGATGGTGGGCCTCTGGGGCGGCAGTACGCGGAACTTCCCCGCGGTCGTGCCCTCCGGCATCGTGAGGATCGCGGGGATCCCCATGCAGACGGTGGGCGTCTACAGCGCCGCCACCGCCGCAGTTCTGCTGCTGGTCTTCTGGCTGTTCTTCCGCTACTCGCTCGTCGGGATCGCGATGCGGGCCGCGGCGAACGAGCAGCTGACCGCGAGCACGCTGGGGGTCAGCCTGCGCCGGGTGTTTGCCTACGCGTGGGCGTTCGCGGCCGTCGCCGGGGCTGTGGGCGGAATCCTGCTGGGCTTGTGGCTGGGGGTAAACTTTGCGCTCGGCTTCGTGGGGCTGAAGGCCCTGGCCGCCGTAATCCTCGGCGGGCTCGACAGCATCCCCGGCGCGATCCTCGGAGGCCTGACGATCGGCGTGATCGAGACCATCATCGGCGGGTACATCGATGCCACCGTGATCTACGGGTTCAAGGACATCACGGCCTTCGTCGTGATCCTCCTGGTCCTGTTCGTGCGCCCCTATGGATTGTTCGGGACCGAGCACATCGAGCGTCTATGAGTGTACGGCCGGCGGGAGACTTCAAGACCACGTACGCCGGGGACATGGCGATTCTGGACACTGTGTTCCTGCGCGCAGGGTTCGCCGTCCTCGTCGCCGGCATGCTGCTGGCGCCGGTGTGGCTCGGACGGTATATCTTCCTGCTCAACACGATCGGCATCCTGGCGATCGGAGCATGCGGCCTGGCGCTGCTGACCGGTTTCACCGGGCAAATTTCCCTCGGGCATGCCGCCTTCATGGCCATCGGCGCCTACTCGACGGCGGTCCTGACCCAGACCCTGCGCCTGCCGTTCGCCGCCGGGCTGCCGCTGGCCGCGGCCATCACCTTCCTGTTCGGCGTCATCGTGGGGTTGCCGTCCCTGCGTATCAAAGGACTCTACCTGGCCATTGCCACGCTGGCGTTCCAGTTTCTCACCGAGTACGCCATCATCCATGCCACCGGCGGCGTCGGGGCGATCTCAGTGCCCCCGGCGTCGATCGGCCGGTGGGTGATCAGAACCGAACGGCAATTCTACTACGTCCTGCTGATCTTCTGGGTCGCCGCCGGCGCGTGTGCAGCCAACCTCGTCCGCAGCCGGATCGGCCTCGCGCTGATGGCGGTGCGTGACCGCGATTACGCCGCGCAGGTGCTGGGGATTAACCTGCTGTACTACAAAGCGCTGGCCTTCGGCATCGCCGCCTGCTACGCGGGTGTCGCGGGCAGCCTGTGGGCCCACTATACTCGGCTGATCACCACCGAGCAGTTCAACATCGCGGCATCGATCGATTACGTGGCCATGATCGTCATCGGGGGACTGACCAGCATCTGGGGCCCGCACCTGGGCGCCGCGTTCGTGGTCACGCTCTCCCAGGGATTGAAGATCATCACACCGGCGGTCCTGGACATCCTCCCGGCGTTTGGGAAGATCGCGACGCCGCTGCGGGAAATCCTCTTCGGCGTCACCCTCATCGCGCTGCTGGTGTGGGAGCCCGGCGGCCTGGCGATGCTGCTCAAGAAGCTGAAGCGGAAACTCGACCTGTGGCCCTTTAACTACTGAAATCACGGGAGCCGGGAGCAGGTAATTCGTGATTAAGACCGCTCCCAAGTTGGGTATTGTCGGATCCCTGCTCCCGTATCCCCGATCCCGTGGTTGTAGTCAGGCCAGCCACCGCTTGCGGCGCTTGTAGCTCTTGATCTCCGTGAACTTCCGCCGCTCCGCGCCCCGGATGCCGAGGTAGAATTCCTCCACGTCGGCATCTTCGCGCAGTTTCGCGGTTGGACCGTCCAGCATGATCTTGCCGTTCTCCATGACGTAGCCGTAGGACGCGAGCTCGAGAGCCATCTTCGCGTTCTGCTCCACCAGGAGCACGGTCATCCCCTCGTCGGCGTTCAGGCGGTGGATCAGGCCAAAGATCTCGTGCGCCACGAGCGGCGCAAGCCCGAGACTGGGCTCATCGAGCAGCAGGAGCGTGGGATTCGCCATCATCGCGCACCCGATCGCCAGCATCTGCTGCTCCCCGCCCGACAGGTATCCGGCCCGCACCCCACGGCGGTCGGCCAGCCGGGGGAAGTACTGGTAGACGAGATCCATCCGGGCCCGGCGGCCTGCGCCCGGCCCGTCCCGGCGCGTCCCCGCCCCGACCAAGAGATTTTCTTCAGCGGTGAGCTCCTCGAAGAGCCGGCGTCCCTCCCGCACCATGACGACGCCCGAGCGCGCCGTCTCTTCCGGCAAGTGATTTTCGATCCTCCGGCCCGCGAACTCGATGCTGCCGCGGGTAACCTCCCCGCGCTCAAGCCGGATCAAGCCCGTGATGGCCTTCAGCGTTGTGGTTTTCCCGGCCCCATTCGCTCCGATGAGGGCCGTGATCGTCCGGTCGGACACATTCAGGGACACGCCCTTCAACACCAGGATGGTGCCCCAGTAGACCACCTCGATATTGTTGACAGTGAGCATGTGCCTCAGTAGCCCCCAGGTTTCATGCGCAGGACCGGCTTTGCCGAGTCCGACCATCGCCAACGTCGCGCCCGAGGGACAGCATGGGGAGGGGGAGGAGTCGGAAGGGGGAGGGAATTCGCCCTCCCCCTCCGAGGATTTAGAAGCCCAACCAGTCCCGGCGCCGTTCGATGGTCACCTGCTTCAGCACCACGACGCGCCCGTCGCGCACGGTGACAATACGGGTGGTCGTCGACGGCCTGTGATCATCGCGTGCCAGGGACACGGCCGGCGCCAGCCCATCGGGATTCCAGTTCTTCAGCGTTTCCAGAGCCGAGCGCACCGACGGTCCGCTGAACCCTCCGAGGCGCGAGTACGTGTCCCAGTTGTCGACGATGATTTCCAGTCCCCGCTTCAGGAGGTACACGTTCAGCCAGCCGCGCACATACGACGCGATGAACGGCGTCTGTGTGGTCCCCCAGGTGAAGGACGGCTGCCTGTTGTGGAAGCGCTGCAGCGCGTCGAACATCTTGGCCATGCCTGCCGCGGGCTCGCCGAAGTACACGTGCGGCGTGGAGGCCAGCACGCCATCGGCATCTTTGCCGATCAGCTTGATCATGTTTTCGTCGAACCCCCACACGTTGACCACGAAGCGCGTGGTCAACCCGGCCGCCCGGGCATCGCGGACGATGACCGACGCGGAGTTCGTCGTGCCCCCGATCCACGCGAACTGGGCGCCGAACGCCTTCACCGCGGCGATCTGGGAGCGGGCTTCCAGGGCGGTCAGCGCCACGATTTGATCGGCCCCGACCTCGAATCCCAGTTCCTGCGCGTAGGCCTTGCCGGCCGGGATGGGCGCGCGCCCATAGGGGTGGTCCGGGTAGAGGAACACGATCTTGGGGCGGCTGATCCGTTCCTGGTCCGCCTGTTCCTTCAGATACTTCAGGACGGCGCGCAGCTGGTCGGAGTAGCTGCTGACCGGGTAGAAGTTGTACGGCGTCCGGGACGGATCGTTGAGGTGTGAGGAGTAGCTGGCTGAGATGAACGGAATTTGATCGGCCGACACCTGGTCTTTCAGCGCCTCCGTGTCGCCGGTCCCCCAGCCGACGATGGCGTTGACCCCATCGACGTCCCGGTACTTCCGGTACAGGGACAGCGCGTCCGGGATCCGGTACCCGTAGTCCGACCAGACCAGGTCGATCTTAACCCTGCCGCGGACCCCGCCCTCGACCTCGTTGATGTACCGGACGTGGTCCAGGACGGCGCGCGAGTAGTCGACGCCGACGTCGGACGTCGGGCCGGTCGTGTCGAACAGCGCCCCGACCTTGATTGACGCCGGGACCGCCTGCTGGGCCACCGCCGGCCCGCCGGCTGCGCCCAGGGCCGGTATCGTCCCGGCGACCAGCGCCGCCAGAACGGCAGCGGCCAGCGCGGATGCCGTGCTGATGCGAGCCTCTTTGTGCATCGCGCTTCCCTCCCCTTCCGTCATGCGTGGATGATGGCGATGACACAGTTCGGGACGGCGGGACGGTCCCTCCTTCAGGGAGTCACCTTCTTCACCGTCACGCTTCGAACCACGAGATCCTCAGCGCGGTTGCCGGCGGCGTTGATGGCGAAGTCCCAGCCCCAGGTATTGGCAAAGGCGGCGTCGGTCAGGCGGAACGTATAGGCCACCCAGCCCTGGGACGCCTCGACCTTCTGCCAGGGTGTGAACCGGTAGCCGCTCATCGAGTCGTACCACAGATTGAACCCCAGCTGCTCCGGCGCCGAGGCACCGCGTACTTCGACGGTGATCTCGACGGTCGCGCGGCCATCCACGAAGTACAGATACGTGTCGTCGACGTCAAAGCGCAGGTAGATGCGTTCCGCCGCCGAGTCGGCCCGCACAGCCTCGGCGCCGTCGACGTCAATCACGGTGGTCGCGTCGTTCCGCGCGCGGTACGGCGTGTTGTACAGCCCGCGCTCCACGTTCGTCTTGCCCAGGCGGGCCGAGACCTCGGCCGCCTGGCTGAAGTCGGCGGCGGCGGGCAGCAACGGGTAGCCGGACTGCGCGGCCTGTCTGGCCTCGCCGGCCACTGCGCTGGCGACGCCGGTCAGCACCAGCGGATCGGTCCCAAGCGTCACCGTCCGTTTCTCCCCGTCACCGGCCACGGGCCGGGGATCTCCGGTGGGGCCGTACGCCTTGACCTGCTCTCCGTCAACGGTCACGCTCGCCTCGCCCTCCGCGCTCCACGCCACGACCGACGGATCGGCATCGCCGAAGACCAGCAGCAGCGCACGCTGCCGCATCACGTACCCGGCGTACGGCTTCCGCCCAAGGGTGCCTGCAAGCGCGCCGAGGACGACCTGGGTGATGGCCGTGGCGTCGGTCCAGAAGAGGTACTCCACGCCAAACGCTCTGGCCACGGCCTGGAGCTTGACGAGATGGCCCGGCCAACTTGCTCGCTGGCCGTACGAGTACGGATCCCACTCGATCCACAGCGCCTTGGGCGTTCGAGCCAGCACGCGATCCCGGATCGTGCCCAGCGCACGCAGCAGCGTGTCAGGCGGAATCCCCCGCGGTGCCAGCGAGATCACGTCAAAGTCATCCGCGGCATCTGTCACCATCCGCCGGAGATCCGTCAGGTCCAAGCCAAACGGCGTGGAGAGGATGATGCGCGCGCCGGGGTCATTCACTTTGATGATCACGCGGGCGGATTGGAGCATGTCCAGGTACTGGCGGGTCGTGCCGCGGAACAGCGGCAGGCCGCGCGCCGTCCAGATCTGCCAGTCCCGCACCTGGTCCTTGTATCGTGAGACCGCCGCGGTGACAAACGCATCCCAATCGCCGGCCCGCTTCGGCGGCTGGCGGGCATAGATAGACGGATCCGACAGTTCCGCGCCGGTGGCCGGCGAGGCCCACCTCGGCGTATACGAGAGGACCAGGACGACCCGCAGACCGGCGGCCCGCGCGGCGCTTACCGCTCCATCGAGGACGTCCCACTGCAGGGTGCCTTGTCGCGCCTCAATCTCCGACCAGTTGGCGACCAGCTTGACCGCTGTGGCCCCCATGCCACGCAGCGCTCCGAAGTCGGCTCCCTCGGCGGCCCGGACCCCCAGCGGGACGGGCGGCACGGCAGGGGCGGCGGGAGCGGGATGGGCGGGCAGCGCATGGGCGACAACGATGAGGGACACGATCAACGCGAGCCCGCGGCGCACCAGCGTCCAGCGCGCCTCGCAGCCGGAGGCACGGGATGGGCAGGAGCGCTCTCGGGTGGATGGAATAGTGCCAGGCGACGGAGGTGACATCGGCATGTGGGAACGACCCAGGGCGGTGTCCGTCGTGGCCGGCAGCGGCGAGGGTCTCACCGAGCTGACGGCCTTCGACCGGGCCCTGATGGATGCCGGAATCGCCAATCTCAACTTCCTCCGCGTGACCAGCATTTTGCCGGCAGGCGTCTCCGTCATCCCTGTACCTCTATTCGTTCCCGGGACCCTGACGCCTGCGGTGTACGCTCGCATCGCCAGCCATACCCCGGGGGAACGCATCTCCGCCGCGGTGGGCCTGGGGTTTTCCCGCGGGAGCTACGGTGTAATTATGGAGTACGACCACACGGGCACCGGGGAGAACGCAGAGGCGATCGTCCGGAGGATGGTGGAAGAAGCGATGGCCGTCCGGGATCTGGCGGCAGACGAGATCCGCGTCGCGGTCAAAGAGCACGTGGTCCAGCGGATTGGGTGCGTCATCGCCGCCGTGGTCTTCTGGCCGGATCCGCGCGGGCCCGGAGGCTAGCGAGCATGCCGGAGTGGATCGTGGACATCGTCGGTCCGGGGTTCGCCCAGGCCACGCAGATCGACGACATCCTCTACGACGGGCGGTCCGCGTTCCAGCACATCCAGGTGGCGACCAGCCGGTTGTTCGGCCGTATGCTCGTCCTCGATGACGCCGTGCAGACGACCGAGCAGGACGAGTACACCTACCATGAGATGCTGGCCCACCTCCCGCTCGTCACGCATCCATCGCCTCGCCGCGTCCTGGTGATCGGTGGCGGCGACGGCGGAAGCCTGGAAGAGGTGCTCAAGCACCAGGTCACCCACGCCACGATGGTGGAGATTGACCGGGACGTGGTGGACGTCTGCCGCCGGTTCCTGCCGGCGATCAGCGGGAACGCCTTTGATGACGCTCGGGTCCGGCTGTTGATCAGTGATGGGATTGAGTTCGTGCGGACGACGGCCGATCGGTTCGACGTCATCCTCGTCGATTCGACGGACCCGAAAGGGCCCGGCGTGGCGCTGTTCTCCCCGGAGTTCTACGCCTCGTGCGCGCGCATCTTGACCGACGACGGCGTGCTGGCGGCGCAGAGCGGCTCGCTCCTGTACCAGAGGGACCTGACGGCGATGGTCCGGCGGCACCTGCGCACCACGTTCCCGCTCGTGGGCACGTACTGGGCGCCCGTGCCGGCCTACCCAGGAGTGTTGTGGAGCTTTTCGTATGCCAGCAAGCGCCACAATCCGGTCGCGCTGGCTCCGGACACGATTTCCTCCCGGCTGGCCGGCGTGGCCGCGCGCCTGTACTCGGCCGACACCCACGCCGCGGCGCTGCGCCTCCCTCACCTGGGCGGCGCATGACGTTTCTGTCGTCGCGTCCGGCCACGTCACCCGAAGTGGTCATCGTCGGGGTGCCCTTCGACGCCACCTCCACCTTCCGCGCCGGGAGCGGGCACGGACCCGACGCCATCCGATGGGCATCGCAGAGTATCGAGACCTACAGCCCGGTGCTGCGCCGGGACCTCGAACGCGTCGCCGTCACCGACCTGGGAGATGTCGACACTACCGGCCTTACACCCGAGCGGGTCGTGGATGCCGTGAGAGACCGTCTCCTGGCCCTCGACCCGGCCGCCGTTCCACTGGTGCTGGGCGGCGAACACACCGTCACCCTGGGCGCGGTCCAGGCGCTGCACCGCCGGCATCCGTCGCTCGTGGTGATGCAGCTTGACGCCCACACCGACCTGCGGGATGCCTACGAGGGCCGGGCCGTCTCGCATGCGACCGTCGTCCGGCGCGTGCTGGACGTTCTCGAGGCAGGATCTGTCGTGCAGCTGGGGGTCCGAGCGGGAACCGCCGAAGAGTTCGACGCCGCGCGCGCGCTGCGGTTCAGCGGCCCCCGGATCGCCCTCCCCGCTGATGTCTGGGCGTGGATGGAGCCGCGCCCGGTCTACGTCACGCTCGACATCGACGTGCTGGATCCGTCGGACGCGCCCGGCACCGGCAACCCCGAACCGGACGGCGTGCGGGCACCGGAGCTGCTTGCGTTCGTCCGCCGGCTCGGCCTGTTGAACGTCGTGGGACTGGACGTCGTCGAGGTCTCGCCTCCGCATGATCCCACGGGGCGCACCGCGGTGCTGGCGGCCACAATCATAAGGGAGGCAATACTTGCTATTAAGGGTACGAGTGACTCACCACCGACGGGATCGCGGGAACAGGGGAACGCGGGAACAAGGACATAAACACGGTTCATTGGCTGTCCCGCGTTCCCTCATTCCCCTGTTCCCTCGTTCCCGGCAGTTCGTGCGTCTAGCGTCCCCACACCTGTCGGAACACGCGAAGGGCGTTTTCCCCAAGAATCTTCCTGACGGTCCCGGGTGCGTGGCCGCGGGCGAGCAGCCCGGCGGTCAGGTTGGGGAGCCTGCTCGCATCCTCGAGATCGTTGACCTGCCCGGTGAACCCATCGAAGTCGGATCCCAGCGCGACGTGGTCCGGACCCATCACCACGACCAGGTGGTCGACGTGATCGAGGATCCGCCCCAGAGACGCTCCGCCGGTGAACGTGGGATAGTAGTTGACCCCCACCACGCCGCCGCGCTCCGCCAGCGCGCGGAGTTGTTGATCCGTCAAGTTGCGCGGGTGGGGAGTGAGCCCGGCGGCGTTGGAGTGGGTCGCGACCACCGGGCCCCCGGTCGCAGCCAGGACATCCCAGAAACTCTTCTCAGAGAGGTGCGAGACGTCCACCACCATGCCGAGCTGCTGCATCCGGCTGAGCACGGCCCGGCCCAGCTCCGTAAGCCCCCCGTGCACGGCCTCCAGGGCGCCGTCGGCCAACCCGTTGCTGTTGTTCCACGTGAGGCTCATCATCCGCACCCCGCGGCGGAACAGGACCTCGACTCTGCCTGGGTCCCCGCCGAGCGCTGAGCCGTTTTCCACCGCCCGCACGACGGCCAGCCGGCCGGACGCGCCCACCTGCTCGATCTCGGCAACGGCCTCCGCCAGAGCGAGGGTCGACGCGTTCGCCGCCGCAAGCCGGTCACAGGCATCCAGCAGCTCGACCACCCGCGCGTAGCCGCGATCCGCCTGCTGTGGATGAACGAAGAGCGCGAACACCTGAACGTCTACGCCGCCCTCCCGCAGCCGCGGCAGGTCGCTGTGTCCGACCGGAGATCGCACGGCGATATCGCGCTTGCCGGCCTGGACGTCCAGGATGACGTCGTTATGGAGGTCAACGACAGTTGCCTTGCGGTGGAGGGCAAGGACCGATGGAGGGAGAGACGCCGCAGACGACATGATGGGCGGAGTCAGGCCGCGCACGTGCAGGGAGCGTGATGGCACTTCGGGCAAGTATGCGCGTACCGGGCCACCGCCTGCTCGACGTCGACGCTGCACAAGGATGCGACGCTGGCGGTCCAGGCCAGGACGTCAGAGATTTCCTCGCGCAGCGCCTCGGGATCGCCGTCCCGCATCGCGCGGGCCAGCTCGCCCACTTCCTCGACCAGCCAGCGAAACGTCCCGTCCTTCCCACGCTGCCGGTCGCGCGCGCCGTAGATCACCTCGATCGTCTTCTGGAATTCACGCAGGTGCACGACGGACCCCTCTCAATCTATTGGATCTATTGAATCTCTTGGATCTATTGGATCTCTTGGATCTGTTGAATCTGTTGATTCAATAGATTCTATGGATTCAATAGATTCAATGGATTCGATAGATTCTATAGATTCAATAGATTCGGTCTTTAGCGATTGATTTCGTCTGCGATGAGCACGAGCGCCGCGGTGGAAAGGTTTCCCGCAAGGGCGATGTTGGTGCCGCGCGCCCGCCACACCAGGATCCGGAAGTATCCCAGATCCAGGGTCCGCGCGGCGCCGGCCTCCAAGGGGACGGACGTCCCCACCTGAGGAAATGCCATCCGGGACGACGGCGTCTGGACCACCGTCAGTGCCCGGACACCGTCAGTATAGGTAGCGGATGACGCGGCCAGCGCCCCGTGGTGCGAGATACCGCCGTGGCGGAAACGATACCCGTAGGGCAGCGACGGGGGCAGCGTGACCCCGAAACCGGCCGTACGAGTCAGCGCCTCCGGGCTTGTGATGGCACGGCCGGTCGCAGGGAAGGAAATCACCCGCGCGCCGGATGGAGCGGTGAACCGGAACAGCGCCGCCGGGAGGTTCAGCCCAAAACTGATCCGGGTGAAAAAACTCGTAAAGACGATCTGGCCGGTCTCATCCCGTTCCTCCATCCGCAGGATCACGCCCGTCACACGGTCAACCCAATATCGCCGGCTCGATCCTCCGGCCCGCGGCTCGATCGCGATAGCAATGGTCTGCCGTCCGATGACCTCTTCGATCCCCAGCACGGCAATGAGAGAGGCCCGGCGAATCTCCCCCCCGCGTGCCGGGCCGCCACCCGGGCGCACGAACGACGGGCCCATCATGACAAGATGCTGCGATGGCTCATACTGCCAGGACGACACGCCGTTATCCACGATGAGGCGGCCGGCGACGGATTCGGGTGAGAGGAACTCCAGCCGCAGCTTCCCCATCCGTTTGTACGACTCCAGGACCGTGACGGTTTCCGCGCGCTCGCCTCGAACGGCGCTCAATACCTTCGTGCCCTCATAGTCCACTTGGGCGGGCGCGGCCAGCATCGCGGCCACGACCGCAGCGGCAGAGGGCAGCGGAGGCCGCGCCGGCGCGCCGAGCCCTGGAACAGCCAACGTGACGACGAGGGACACCGCGCCGATGAGATGAGGACGGATCATCGCGCCTCCTTGGCCTCCTCCCGCGGGGCACCCGCCAGCGCGACGCTGGCATCGCCAGCGAGCAATCCCAGGTAGGCGCGATCGGGAAACGGCTCGTCCGCCGCCACCAGGACGTGCTCGCGCACGATCAGGTCGGCGCCGACTCCGGCCGCCCGCAGACGTTCCACCCGGCCGCGCACCAGCGGGAAGGCAACCAGCAAGAGCACCAGCGCGGCCGCGGCCACGGCCGCCCCCGGCCGCCGGACCGCACCACGCAGGACATCGCGGACGGTTGCGACCAGCCTCGCGACGGGCCGGGACGGATACGTGCGCAGGGCCGCCAGCAGCTCCTGCGGCGCCTCACGCTCAGGGAGCCGGGCCAGCAGCGCCTTCACCGCCCGCAGCCGCGCCAGCTCCTCACGGCAGACGGAACACTGGGTCAGATGAGTGCGGACCGCGTCCGCATCCGGCTCGGTGAGCTCCCCATCCAGGTACGCCGACAGTTGCCGCGCCAGCCTCGCGTGTGTCACTGTTCCTCCACCACCCGGGCCGGCGCCAGGTGGCGAAGCGCCGCCTGCAACGTCCTGCGCGCCCTGTGCAGGCGCGACTTGACGGTTCCAACAGGAATGCTCAGCATCATGGCGATCTCCTCATACGCGTAGCCTTCAATGTCGCTCAACACCACAACGGCCCGCAGGTCGTGAGGCAGGGTCATCAGCGCGCGCTGCACCTCCGCGTCCAGCTGCGCGTCCACGACTGTCCCTTCGGTATCCGCGGACGGGTCCGCGACCTCCCGGACGACCTCGCCGCCCTTGAACATCGCCACCGGCGCATCCAGGGATTCCACGCGAACCTTCGGGCGCCGCCGCAGCAGGTCGATGAACAGATTGGTGACGATCCGGTACAACCAGCTGTCCAGGTTCGCCGAAGGGTCGATCGACCGCAGGGCGCGGAACACCCGCATGAACGCTTCCTGCGCCAGATCCTTGGCATCTGCGTCGTTGCCGGCCATCCGGTAGGCGATGTTGTAGACATGGCGGGCATAGCGGACGACCAGCGCCTCAAATGCGCTCAGTTCCTCCTGGCTGTAGCGAGCTGACCCCAATCTGTCTCCTACGTGGGAGTGGGCGATTTGGTTCGTCTCACGGAATCGTCACAAGCGGGCGCAGCTGTTCGAGCAGTCTCGGCCCGATTCCGTCGACCTGCAGCAAGTCTTCCACGCGCTGGAAGGACCCGTGGCGAGTCCGGTATTCCACGATCCGGCGGGCCAGCACCGGGCCGATCCCCGGCAGCGCTTCGAGCTGCTCGGCGGTCGCCGCGTCCAGACTCAGCCGCGGCCGATCTGCCGGACGCGGCGCCGGACCAGCGTCGGCCTGCGACGGCACGGTCACGCGGTCGCCGTCGCGGAGCGACCGGGCAAAGTTCAGGGTACCGGAGTCCGCGCCGGCTCCGGCACCTCCCGCGGCCTGAACCGCGTCACCGACGCGGGATCCAGGTGGAAGCCGGTAGAGTCCAGGACGGGCCACGGCACCATCAACCTGCACGATGAGTTCAGCGGGCGGTTCAATATCAATCACACGCACCGGCGGCGACGGCCTGCGGACGGCCAGCAGCGCCCCGCCGCCGGCCAGCGCGACAACCAGCGCCGTCAGCAGAGCCAGTTGTTCTGGGCGGCTCCAGTTCACCCGTGAGCCTCGCCCTCGCAACCTCCCCTACTATAGCATGCGCGGGAGGAGACCCCGCTCCCGACAAGAAGGCCACTGTGTCATCTACCTACGAGCCGTGGAGATTCAGCTGAAGTCACGGGTAGTCAACGGTGTCGCCGTGGTCGACGTGGCCGGCGAACTCGACATCGCTACGTCCCCCCGGTTGAAGTCGGCCGTCCACCACGCGCTCACGGAAGGGTGCTCTCGCGTCGTCGTGAACCTCCTGCAGACGACCTACCTGGACAGCACGGCGCTCTCCGTACTGACCAGCGCTCAGAAGGAGGCCCGACGGGCGGGTGGGAACGTCGGGCTCGTGTATGGGCAGCCCCAGATCGAGAAGATCCTGACCATGACCGGGCTCAAGGATTCCTTCCAGGTCTTCCGCACCGAGGAGGACGCCGTCAACGCCGCCAAAGCCCACGGCGACACCCGCCGGCCCCGCTAGAATTTCCCCTTTCTGTTCTCACCTTCGCGTGTTCGCCTGTTCGCATCACTTCGTGACCACGTTCACCAATCGGCCGGGCACCACCACCACGTCCGCCACCTGGCGGCCGTTCATGAACTTGCGGACCTTCTCATTTCGCAGCGCCAGTTCTCTCGCCTGGATCTCGGTCAGGTCTGACGGGACCTGGATGCGGTCGCGGACTTTGCCGTCGACCTGCAAGACCAGGGTCACCAGCTCGGCGCGGGCCAGAGCGCCATCAAACACCGGCCAGCGCTGGTCGTGGACGCTGTACGGCTCGCCCATGCGCTCCCAGAGTTCTTCCGCCACGTGCGGCGTCATCGGCGCCAGCATCAAGACCAGGGACCGGATGGCTGCCCTCCACTCCGGGTCGGAGGCGCGCTTCTCTCTTTCCTTGTAGAGGTAGTTCACAAACTCCATCAGGGCTGAGATGGCCGTGTTGAAGTGAAACCCCTCCAGATCCTCCGTGACCTTCTTGATGGTCTTGTGCGTCCAGTGCTGCAGCTCACGCGAATCCTGGGAATGAGGGATCGCGGGAACGCGGGAACGTGCGACGCGGGAGGAAACCGGTTTTGCTCCCGCGTTCCCCAGTTCCCCTGTTCCCTCGTTCCCGGCAGTTTCTGTCACCAGGTTCCACACCCGCTGGAGGAACCGGCTGATTCCCTCGATGCCCCGGGAGTTCCACGGGCCGCCGCCATCCCAGGGACCGATAAACATCAGGTACATTCGGACGGTGTCGGCGCCTACGGACTTCACGTAGTCGTCGGGATTGACCACATTGCCCCGCGACTTGCTCATCTTCTCGCCGTCTTCGCCCAGGATGATGCCCTGGGTGAACAACCGCAGCATCGGCTCCCCAAAGGGGACCAGCCCCATGTCCCGCATCACTTTGGTCCAGAATCGCGTGTACAACAGATGCATGACGGCGTGTTCCGCCCCGCCGGTATACTGGTCCACCGGAAGCCAGTAGGCGCCGGCCTTCGGATCGTACGGCCGCGCCTCATCGTGCGGGCTCAGGTACCGGTATTGGTACCAGGATGAGTCGATGAAGGTATCCATGGTGTCGGTTTCCCGCTCGGCCTGGCGGCCACACCGCGGGCAGGCCGTCCGCCGGAACGCCTCGTGCAGTTTCAGCGGCGACTCGCCGGTCGGGAGAAACGCCGCGTCCTCCGGCAGCCGCACCGGGAGATCGGATTCCGGCACAGGCACCGTGCCGCAGTGCGGGCAGTAGATGATGGGAATCGGCGTTCCCCAGTAGCGCTGCCGGCTGATCAGCCAGTCGTGCAAGCGGTAGTTCACCTTGCGCGCCCCGATACCGTGCGCTTCCACATAGTCGGCAATGTGCGTCCATCCCTCGGCGGACGGCATTCCGGTGAATGGTCCGGAATTCGCCATCGTGCCTTCGCCCAGGTACGCGTCCCGCAGCGGCTTCCCATCCCACCCCGGTGGAGCCACGACCACGGGGATCGGCAGCCCGTACTTCTTGGCGAAGGCAAAGTCGCGCGCATCGTGGGCCGGCACCCCCTGGATCGCGCCGGTGCCGTAAGTCAACAGCACGTAGTCGGCGACGAAGATCGGCGCGGCCTCGCCGCTCAGCGGATTCACGACGTATGCCCCCGTGAAGACGCCGTCGCGCTCTTTCTCCGTGGACTGGCGCTCAATGTCGGACTCCCGCGCCGCCTTGTACTTGTACGCCTCCACCTCCGCGTGCCGGTCGGGCGCGGTGATCTGATCTACCAGCGGGTGCTCGGGCGCCAGGACGGCAAAGGTCATGCCGTAGACGGTGTCGGGCCGCGTCGTGAAGACGCGGAACGATGCGCCCGGGTGGTCCTTGACCTTCAGCTCGAACTCCACGCCGGCGCTCTTCCCGATCCAGTTCCGCTGCAACGTCTGTATGCGCTCGGGCCAGTTGATGCCTGAAAAGTCCAGCAGTTCCTCGGCGTAAGCCGTGATTTTTAGGAACCACTGCTCCAGGTTCTTCTTGATGACCGGGGTGCCGCAGCGCTCGCAGACGCGCTCCTCACCGACCACCTGCTCGCGCGCCAGGGTCGTGTTGTCCTTCGGACACCAGTCCACCGGCGCCAGCGCCCGGTACGCCAGCCCTCGCTCGTACATCTTCAGAAAGAACCACTGATTCCACCTATAGTACCTGGGGTCGGAGGTGACGATCTCGCGCGACCAGTCCCACATTGCCCCCATGGAGCGCAGCTGCGTGCGCATGCGCGCAATGTTCTCCATCGTCCAGGTGTAGGGGTGGATCCCGTGCTGGATCGCCGCATTCTCCGCGGGCAGGCCGAACGCGTCGAACCCCATGGGAAACAGCGTATTGCGGCCCTGCATGCGCCGCAGACGCGCAGCCGCGTCCGACGGAGCCATGGCGTACCAGTGCCCGATGTGAAGATCCCCCGACGGGTACGGGTACATCGTCACGAAGTAGAACTTGGGCCGGGGATCGAAGTCCCGCACCTCATACAGGCGGTCCCGCTCCCACCGGGCCTGCCACTTGGTTTCCACCGCGACCGGATCGTAACCAGCCATCGTCTCACCCAACTCGCTGAATCTTCGAATCTATTGAATCTCGCCGGAATCTGTTGAATCTCTTGAATCTATCGGATCTATTGGATCTTGGGATCCCTTAGGTTCTCGTCCTTGATTCAGCAGATTCAATAGATTCAACAGATCCAACAGATTTCTTTGCCTCAACGTATGTCAACCAGTTGTGGCGGTCAGGCTTCCTTCCCTCGGTGATCCCGAAGAACTCGTCCTGAATCCGCCGGGTGACGGGGCCCCGCCCCGCGCCAATGCGGATGCGGTCGACCGAGCGGATGGGGGTCACCTCGGCAGCCGTGCCGGTGAAAAAGATCTCGTCCGCGACGTACAGGAAATCCCGCAGCAGCGGCTGCTCAGAGACTGGCACCCCCAGGTCGCCGCATAGTGTCATGATCACACCACGCGTGATGCCGGGCAGGATGGCGCTGGTCATCGGCGGCGTGAACACGTGACCGTCTTTGACCACGAAGATATTCTCACCGCTCCCCTCGCTGACAAAACCCAGCGAGTCCAGCGCGATGCCCTCCGCGTAGCCCAGGTCGACGGCCTCCATCGTCATGAACTGTGAGGTGACGTACTGGCCGCCGATCTTGCCCATCGGCGTCCCCGAGTCGGGCGCCATGCGGCGCCAGGAACTCACCAGGACGTCGACGCCCTGCTCGATAGCCTCGGCACCCAGGTACCGGCCCCACTCCACGGCGATGACCGCCATCTCCAGCGGCGACTTCCGCGGATCCAGGCTAAACGAACCCGCGCCGCGGAAAATGATGGGCCGGACGTAACACGACTCGAACCCGTTCGCCCGGACGGTCTCCGTAATCGCCGCGGCCGCCTGCGCGGGTGTGTAGGGCAGGTCCATGCGAAAGATCCTGCATGAGTCAAACATGCGCGCGACGTGCTGGCTCAGACAGAAGACCGCCGGCCCCTTCGGGGTGGCGTAGACGCGGATCCCTTCGAACACGCTGGTGCCGTAGTGGAGGGCATGCGCCATGACGGACACCTTCGCCGCCTCCGCTGGAACCATCGCGCCGTTGAACCACACCTGCTTCCCCGCCTGCATACTCCACCCCCAAAAAGTAAATGCCGCCCTCGTCATGGTTGGGGACGAAGGCGGTTCCGTGGTACCACCCCGATTGATAGCGCGGGCCGACGGAGCCCTTCGACTCGCTCCGCTCGCTCAGGGCACCATTCAACTCGCACGCCCTGGTCGAAGACCATGAGCGAGCCCACCAGAGGTGGGCGAGTCGAATGGTGGACCTGGCGGGAATTGAACCCGCGACCTCCCGCACGCCAAGCGGGCGCTCTCCCCCTGAGCTACAGGCCCAACGCTATCCGCTCAAACGCGTCACGTGCGCAGACGGCCCAACCTACGTCGATCCTTGATCCTGGATGTTGGATCCCGGGACGGCATCGCCCAAGATCCAGGATCCAAGATCCGTGATCGTTCAATCGGGCGGCTCTCGGACGAGTTCGGCTGGCCCCACCGGCGCCGGCTTGCACCACACCCCGGCTCGCTGCGTCCAGGGCACCAGCCTACTGCTTCCGATCATCGCTCGCTGACTTCAAATCATTATAGCGATGGGCCCGCGGACCCGTCAATCGCTTGACCCGCGGAGAGATCCCGGCCCAAGAACCACACAGAACGTGTGAGAGGAGACTCGCGATGATCGCGGGGGTGTCGCGACCGGCATCCGGCGACGGTCAGTTTCCGGTGCCGCTCAACTGGATGATGACCGCGTCGTACTGTTTGGCCCGCAGCTCAGCAAGCAGACGGGTTGCGCCGTCCCGGGTCTGGAACGTGCCGATCTGGACCATGTAGAGGTCCCCGAACTGGAAGACGTGGGCCTTGAATCCGTCCCCGCGCAGCTGTGAGACCAGCAGCTCCGCATTCTCCTTGACGCGGAACGCCCCCACCTGCACGTTGTATAGCGTGACGGGCGCCTTTACGGCGGGCGCCGGCAGTGTGACGGGAGGCGCGGCCGGCGCGTCAGCCGGAGGCACGGCAAGCTCGGCAAGCGGCGTGTCGGCCACCGGGACGGACTCGGACGGCGCGATCTGCACCACCGGCGCCGGCTCCGCGGGAGGTTGCGATGCCGTGACCGGCTGCTCTGTGCGCCCCGGCATCCACGGGGAGAATCTCGCTCCCAGGTAGCCTCCGGCCACGCCGAGGGCGAACAGTCCTACCATCAAGAGCAGCAGCCGGGCGGGCCGGGGTCGCGGCGGCGCGCCGGCCCCTGGGGCGGCGGGGACACCGCCCATCGCCGCGTACACTTCGTTGATCAGCTTCTCAGCCGTGGACCGATCCGGCCACTGTGCGGCCACATCATCTGGCACCTGGATGGTAATGCTGAATTTCTTGCCGGTCGATCCGGCCACGGCCGCTCCCTCCGTTTATCCTCGCTCAAACTCCCATAGAATCGCTCGCGTATTTCAAATTCCCGTTTCCCCGCCCTTTAGACCGGCACGAACCGTGCCGCTAGGTCCTGCGTCCGGCCATCGAAACAAGGCCGTAGAAGACGGCGATCAAGCCCGCGACCATCACGGCGATCGACGCATCGTACTGCTGGCGGAGGCGCCCCAGCTGGCGTGCCGCCTCGGGATCGATGGCGGCGGCCAGTTGCTTCCCGAGCGTCTGGGCCTCCTCCAATTGTGGGACCGTGATCATGAACACGACGAACCCGATGGCGGCGATGACCAGCCCCAGCACGATCCAGCTCCGACCGGTCCGCTTCATCCCGCCTCCCAACTCACATCCTCTTCTCAAAGTATAGATAGGTCCGCTCCGTCCTGCCACCAAGCCCGCGCACAAACTGCGAGGCCGGGACGTCCAGGGCCCAATACGTCGTGATGGGCGTGAGTTTCTTCCCCGCAAAAAACTGCAGCGCCTCCTGTGCGAGTGCCATCCCAATACCCTTTCGCCGGTGGGCGTCGCGCACCCCCACCGTCCACCGCCCCACGCCGTCCTTGGCCTGGGCCAGGCCGAGGCCCACCGGAAACTGCTCGCGCTCGGCAAGGAACACTCGCGTCTCGGCCTGTTTCCAGAGGGCGTCCAGGTCCTCGCTGCGCACCGTCAGGTTGAGGGTATCTTCGTGCAGCCGGGCAATGCCGCGCGCATCGGCGGGAGAACCCCGGCGGACGAGGTATCCGCCGGGCAGCGTCACCTCTCGCCGCGCGGCTCCCGCGGCAACGACCAGCGCATTGGCGAACGCGAAGCCGAACCGGTGGACCAGAGACAGCGCCGGAGCGTTCGTCTCAGCGCAGCGGAGGGTGAGGGAATCCTGCCGCTCGTGCTGGAACCGCTCGACGATGAAGTCATGCAGACGGCGGAGCAGCGTATCCTCTCTGGTGCCGTCGGGAACGCCGAGCACCAGCTCCTCCACAAGCAGCTGGCGCTTGACCTTCCCGAGGATGATGAACCCGGCGGGCCTGGCCTCCAGCTCGAGGAGATAGACGAGCTTTTCGGACTGCACCCACCAGAAGTCTGCGGGACTGGCAGGACCGTAGCGGTCGAAGCAGGCGGAGTACCCGCCCCGGTAGAGGTGGTCGTAGAGCTCGACGAGGACCGGCACGTCGGTAGGAGCGGCAGGCCGGATGGTCAGACGCACGCTCAGCGCTCCAAGATCGGCGCGTCGGCCCAGAGGCGCTCGAGGCTGTACAGCATCCGCGCCTCCGGCCCAAAGATGTGAGCGACGATTGGGCCGAAGTCCAGGAGCACCCACCGGGCGCGGGCGTGCCCTTCTCTGGCCAGCAGGCGGGCTCCCATGTCCTTCATCGCCTCTTCGACCGCATCGGCAATGGCCCGGATCTGCACGCCGGTCTCGGCGGAGCAGATGACGAAATAGTCGGCCATCGTCGTAAACGTGCCGATCTCGAGCACCATGACATCTTCAGCTTTTCTGGACTCCATGGCCTCCGCGGCACGGAGGGCCAGCGCCCGGGACCCCGTCACCGCGCCGCGCCCCCGGGGCGATACAGCTCATGCTTCATGATGTACGTCTCCACCGGCTCAGGCACGAGGTAACGAATCGGCCGGCCCTCGGCCACACGAGCCCGGATGTCGGTCGAGGAAATCGCCAGGGCGGGAATTTCGATCACGTGAATGTTGCCCACCTGGTGGCCGGTGACGTTGAACGTCCGCAGATCGTCCACGTCAATGGGAAACCCCGGACGGCTGGCCGCGATGAACTGGCACAACGTCAGCAGCTCCGCCGACCGCTCCCAGGCGCCCCGCACGATCTGCGTGATCGCATCGGCGCCGGTGATGTAGAACAGGTCCTCGGCCCGGTGGGTCTTCCGCAGCTCGAGCAGCGTGTCGATGGTGTAGGACGGTCCGGGCCGGTCGATTTCGGCTCGGGACACGGCGAAGAACGGGTTCGTCACGGTGGCCACGAGCGTCATCTGGAACCGGTGCTCCGGGTGCGTGACCCCATCCAGGTCTTTATGCGGGGGATAGTGGTTGGGAACGAACCGGACTTCCCGGAGGTCGAACTGGACCCTGGCTTCTTCGGCCGTCACCAGGTGCCCATAGTGGATCGGATCGAACGTCCCGCCCATGACCCCAAGACGTGCCACACTCAGTCCTCCGGCCCCTACCCGCTCACCGTTGGGAGAGGATGCTCCTGCGGACGCGCCGCCAGTGCGTCTGCGACCGCCCGCATGAGGATGTCCACGCCTTCACCGGTCGCCGCGGAGATGGCGAACGTCCGGTGCCCCAGCGCATCGATGGCCTGCGCGGCCGCCGGGGCGCGGTCCCGGGCCTCCGGCTGGTCCACCTTATTCAGCGCGACCAGCATCGGCCGCTCCTTCAAGGCAGCGTCGTACAACCACAACTCAGTATTCACCGCACGGAAATCCTCCAGCGGATCTCGTCCGGACGCGAGGTCGACCAGGTGCACGAGCACGCGGGTCCGGGATATGTGCCGCAGGAATGTGTGCCCGAGACCTGCGCCCTGGTGCGCCCCCTCAATCAGGCCGGGGATGTCGGCCAGGACGAAACTGCGTCCGTCGGGCAGTCCGACCACGCCCAGGTACGGCTCGGTTGTGGTGAACGGGTAGTCGGCGATTTTCGGCCGGGCGGCGGACACGCGGCTCAGCAGGGTCGACTTGCCAGCGTTTGGAAATCCCACCAGGCCCGCGTCCGCGATAAGACGCAGTTCCAGCTCGACACGCCGTTCCTGCCCCTGCCCGCCGGGCTCCGCGGTGCGGGGCGCGCGGCGCGTGGACGTGGCGAACCGGGCATTGCCCCGGCCCCCCGCGCCACCCCGTGCAACGATGACCCGCTGCCCGCGTTGCACGAGATCCGCCACGACCTGCGCGGTATCGGCATCTTTGACGACGGTCCCCTCCGGCACCGGCACGACCAGCGAGCCCCCCCGCTTCCCATGCCGGTGGCTGCCCTCGCCGTGGCTGCCACGCTGGGCGCGGTAGTGGCGGCGGTACTGAAAGTCAAGAAGGGTGGACAGGTTCGCGTCGGCGACCAGGATGACGTCGCCCCCATTGCCGCCGTCGCCGCCGTCCGGCCCGCCCTTGGGCACAGACTTCTCCCGGCGGAAGCTGACGCACCCGTTCCCGCCGTCACCGGCTTTGACAGAAATGACCGCCCGGTCGATCAACATAGCCGCAGATAACGCGACTGGACACGGAAACCAGAAGGCTCGGGCCATTGCCCCATGCGAGGCGCTGGCCCGAGCCTTCGGTCAACTCGTGTACTAGGCGATGCCAGGATGGACGCTGACCTGCCTGCCGTCGCGGCCGCGCCGCTCCCACGCCACCACCCCGTCCACGAGTGCGAACAGCGTGTGATCCCGGCCCAGGCCCACGTTGGTCCCCGGCCACACCTTGGTCCCCCGCTGCCGCACCAGGATACTGCCGGCGGTCACGACCTGGCCCCCAAACCGTTTGATCCCCAGCCGCTTGCTCTTGCTGTCCCGCCCGTTGCGGGACGAGCCCATGCCCTTTTTATGCGCCATGCGATCCTCCGCCTAGCTTTCGATCTTGTCGATGCGAAGCGTCGTGTACTGCTGCCGGTGCCCGGTCCGGCGGCGGTAGTGCACCTTCGATTTGTACTTCATGACGAGAACCTTCTTGCTCTTGCCGTGGGCGACGACCGTCGCCACAACCTTGGCGCCCGTGACCATCGGGGTCCCGATCTTCGTCGCTTTCCCGTCGGTGACCAGCAGCACTTTGTCGAGGGTGACGGACGCCCCCGGCTCGGCCCGCAGCCGCTCGACCTTCAGGGTGAGCCCTTCCTCCACCCGATATTGTTTGCCGCCCGTTTCGATGACTGCGTACATGCTTGACCCCCGCGCGCCTGGCGTATTTTATCACACTTACGTCTTGCGCAGCAACCGGCGCAGCTTTGCTCCGAGCCCGTCTTTCCGGCCGGCGGCCGCCAGGGCCAGCTCCTCTTCCTCGTCAACCTCCCCGATCCCGACGGTCTCGGCCGGACCGAAGTCCAACCAGTAGACCTGCTCTCGGCGGTCCTCCCGCACCGGGGCGCGCTCCAGTTCCTCCAGCGACGGCCCTTCGACGATCCTCAGCCGCTCGATGTGCATCCCCTCTTGGGGGCGGACCCGTACCCGCCGGCCGCTGTGCTCCGCCAGCTGGCGCATCCAGCCGTCGCCCTCGCGGAACAGGAACGCATGCACATCGGGGTGAACGTCCGCGAGCAGCGCGGCCGCCTTGGCTGCTTTGACGGCCTTGCGCAGCTCGCGCCGGACCTTCATCCCCATGGCGTCCGCGGACAGGACCCGCCCCCGACCCTCGCAATACGGACAGGGCGTGCGCATGACTTCCTCGAGGTCCTGATACACGCGCTTGCGCGTGATCTCGACCAGTCCCAGGCCGGTGAGATCGATGATGTGCAGTTTGGACCGGTCGCGCCGGACCGCCTCGTGCAGCGCCGCCATGACTTTCTTGCGGTGCTGCTCGCTCTCCATATCGATGAAATCCACGAGGATGATCCCACCGATATCCCGCAGGGTGATCTGCCGGACAATCTCCCCTACGGCCTCCAGGTTGGTACGCAGGATGGTCGACGCCAGATCGGTCTTGCCGACGTACTTGCCGGTGTTGACGTCGATGACGGTCAGCGCCTCGGTGCGATCGACGACAACATACCCGCCGGACTTGAGCCAGACTTTCCGGCGCAGCGCTTTTTCCAGCTCACGCTCCACGCCGGTGTGCTCGAAGACCGGCTCCGGGCTCCGGTACAGCTGCAGCCGCGGCTTCAGTTTCGGCGCGAACGAATTCAGCAGATCCTGGACCCGGTGAAACTCCTCTGCGGAGTCCACGAGGAACCGGGTCACGTCCTCGGTGAACAAATCGCGGACGATCCGGCGGATCAGCCGCAGGTCCTGGTACACGAGCGCCGGCGCCCGGCTGCTGCGCGAGCGTTCCTCCACCCGGGTCCACATCTGGAGCAGGAACTGAATGTCGTCGGCCAGCTCCTTCTCGGTCGCGCCCTCGGCGGCCGTGCGGACGATCACCCCCATACCTTTGGGACGGAGCTTGTCGGCCAGCTGGCGGAGCCGCCGGCGCTCCTGGTCGTGCTCGATCCGCCGGCTCACGCCGACGTAGTTCACCGTCGGCATCAGGACGAGGAAGTACGCCGGCAGGGCGACATACGTCGTCACGCGGGCCCCCTTGCTGCCCATCGGCTCCTTGGTCACCTGCACCAGGATTTCCTGACCTACGCGCAGGCGCTCGGCGATCGCGCCCCTGCCGAAGGACTCCTCGACTTCCTCCCCGGCCAGGCGCTGGGAGCGGATGTCGCCGACGTGGAGGAAGGCATTGCGCTCCAGGCCGATGTCCACAAACGCCGCCTCCATCCCCGGCAGGACGTTGGCGACCCGGCCCTTGTAGATGTTGCCGGCCAGTGGTTCCCCACGCTCGAGAAAGAAATTGACCAGAGCCCCGTCATCGAGCACGGCCACCCGGGTCTCGTACGGTTCGACGTTCGCGATAATCTCCTTAGCCATGACGACTCCTTCGAATGCTTGTCGTTAGAACAGAATCTTTTTCCGACGCATCCCGACGTTGAGCAACAGGCCCGCAGCGCCCATCATCATCGTCAGGGCGCTGCCCCCGTGGCTGACGAACGGCAGCGGGATCCCGGTAATCGGCATGAGCCCCACCGTCATCCCGACGTTGACAAACACATGGAACGCGATCATGGCCACGGCGCCGGCCGCGATCACCTGCCCGAGACGGTCCTTGGCCGCAGCGGCGATGGCCAGACCACGCCAGAGCCACAGCGCGAACAACCCCAGCGTCACCAACGCCCCGGCGAACCCCAACTCCTCCCCGATCACGGTAAAGATGAAGTCGGTGTGCTGCTCGGGAATGAAATGCAGCAGGTTTTGCGTGCCGTGGAGCAACCCCTTCCCAAGGACCTGGCCCGAGCCCACCGCGATTTTGGACTGGATGAGGGCGTAGCCTGCTCCAAGGGGATCGGCGGTGGGATCGATGAACACCAGCAGCCGCTGGCGCTGGTAGTCGTGGAGCATCCCCCACGCCAGCGGTGCGAGGGCGGCCGCGCCGGCCCCCAAGGCGCCCAGGACCCGCAGGGGCGCGCCTGAGACGAACAGCATCCCCATCACAATCGCCGCGAGCACCATCGCCGTCCCGAGATCCGGCTGCCGCATGATCAGCGCCATCGGCACCGCCGCATGGACCAGCACCGGAAAGAACGCGCGGACGGACCCCAGCTCCCTGTGCCCATCGAGGTGCTTGGCGAGCGTAATGATGAGCGCGAGCTTCGCCACCTCTGAGGGCTGGAAGCCGCCGAGCGGCCCCAGCAGGATCCAGCGCTGCGCGCCCCCGGATGTTCGCCCGATCACCAGTACCGCGGCCAGCAGGACAAGCGTGGTGGCGAGGAGCGGACGCCACACCCGCGCGATCGTCTGGTAGTCTACGGCGGCCATGACCGCCAGCACGAGGAGGCCGATCACGCCGTGCACCACCCGCGCCCGCACGAAGGCCCACGGATCGGCGGTGTTCTGGACCGCACTGTACAGAACCACCGCCCCCCCGGCCACGAGCACGAGGGTGGCGGCGAGCAGCGGCCAGTCCAGGTACCGCAGCAGCCGGCGGCTCATCGGTCCGTCTCCCCGCCCGCCGCGCGCGGCAGCGCGGCCTGAAAGAGGGCCCGCGCCACCGGCGCCGCCGCGATCCCGCCCCGGAAGCCGTGTTCCACGAACGCGACGACGACGAGCCGGGGAGCGGCGGCCGGAGCATATCCGGCGAACCACGCGTGCGGCCGGCCGCGCGGGTTCTCCGCACTGCCGGTCTTTCCGGCCACGGCCAGCCCCGGGATCCGGGCGGCGTACCCACTGCCGCGCTCGACGACCGCGCGCATCCCCTCGCGCAGGATGGTCAACGAGGCGTCGTCGTACGGCACCACGCGCTGCAGCACAGGGGCCATGCGGTGAGGTGTGCGGTCCCGGTCGTAACTCACCAGCAGCAGGCGGGGCTGCACCAGCTGTCCACCGGTGGCAATACCACCGACCATCCGCGCCACCTGGATGGGCGTGACCGTCACCGCGCCCTGCCCGATCGACATGTTAACGCTGTCGCCCGGGTACCACGGCTCCCCCACCAGCTGTTCTTTGGTGGAAGGACTGGGGATGGTGCCGTTGATCTCACCGGGCAGGTCGATACCGGTCATCTCTCCCAATCCCATCATCAGCGCGTGGTTTGCCAGCTCCTCGCCGCCGAGACGGTAGCCGAGTGTGTAGAAGACGACGTTCACCGAGTTGGCGAACCCGGTGAGAAAATCAATCCGCCCCCAGGCCCGCAGGTCGCCGAACGTCCACTGTCCCAGCTGAAAGTACCCCGGGGCGTCAAACATCGTCCGGCGCGAGACGATGCCGCGGTCCAGCGCCGCCGTCGCCGTGACCAGCTTGAAGACCGACCCCGGTTCATAGGTCGCGGCGATCGCGCGATTGAGCAGCGGCCTGGCGCGGTCGGTGGTGATGGCCTGCCAGGCCGCGGGGCTGAGGCCGATGGCAAAGGTGTTCGGATCGAACGAGGGGATGCTGGCCATCGCGAGCACCTCGCCGGTCGCCGGGTCCATGACGACCGCCGCGCCGACCGGCTGGCCGGTGGCGACCAGCGCCTGATAGGCGACCTTCTGTACATCCAGATCGATCGTGAGCGCGATGGCGCGCCCGGGACTCGCCGGAACGCGCGACAGCACCCGGAGCGGACGCCCCAGTGCATCGACTTCCATCCGCAGGCGGCCGTCCTCGCCGCGCAGGATCGATTCGTAGGCCCGTTCCACGCCGGCCTTGCCGACGAGATCGCCGGGCTTATAGCGGTCGCCGCGGCGGGTCGCCAGCTCCTCAGGATCAATCTCGCCCAGATACCCCAGCACGGGCGCGGCCATCTTGCCGTGCAGGTAGTAGCGCACCGGTTCGGAGAGGATGATGACCCCCGGCAGGTCGAGGCGGTTTTCCTCAACCATCGCAACCACGCTGGATCCAACGTCACGCTTGATGCGGACGGGTTCAAACGGCCGCGGGCGGTTGCCGGCGATGCGGGCCGTGATCTCCTCCGGCGTCACCCCGAGGATCGCGGCCAGGCGAGGAACCACGATGTCCGGGTCCTGGAGTTCAAGAGGGAGGACGGCGACGGTGAACGACGGCCGGTTCGTGACGAGCGGTCGGCCCTTGCGATCGTAGATAATACCGCGCGGGGCGGCGAGCGTGTAGTCACGGACACGGTTCTCTTCGGACTGGCGGAGGAAGGCGGCGCCCTGCAGCACCTGGATCTGCCACAATCGCACAACCAGGATGCCGAGAAGCACCCCGATGATCAGCCCAAGACTGACCAGCCGCCTCGACGGCTGCTTCACATCCATCGCCCCGTTGTTCCCTCGCGCTAATGTTCCCGCTGGAGCCGGTCTTCGATAGCCCGGATCCCGCGGAACAGCAGTGGTGCGATCGCGCTGTTGAGCAGCGCCTGCACGATCATCTTGGCCAGGACCGCGGGCCAGGGCGGCGTGCCCAGGCCCACGATCAGCGAGACGATGACGAGCAGGACCTCGCCCAGCAACGTTCCCGCGAAGGTGGCGATGGCGGGCAGGAGAGGGTTCTCGATATAGATGCTGCGCTCAAACAACCCTGAGGCGAACCCGACGACCAGCTTGCTGAGCCCGTGAACGCCCAGCGGACCGCCGCCTGACAGCAGGTCCTGCAGCAACCCTGCTGCCACGCCCGCCACGGCGCCGCTCTCCGCCCCCCGGAGGATTCCCATCCCCACAACGAAGGGCAACAGCGGGTCGAGCGCCGCCCCCGACACCTGCACACGCGCCAGCCACGCGGCCTGCACCAGCGCCGCCACCAGCAGGACGCCGACGTAGACCAGTGCCCGGCTCACCGCAACCTTCTACAGCCCGGCAAACGCCACCGTTTGCCCGTCACACACCCTCCTCAACACACCATCCACATCCCGACATCCTTGCGAACCTATGGACTACATCGCCTATCGAGTCTCTCGGGTCTATCGAGTCCTGCAACGCTTAGCGCGGCAGCAGGATCAGCACCTCTTCGAGGCGGTCCAGCGCGGCGGCCGGCTCCACCTCGGCCTCCTGCAGCAGCTCGCCTTCCTCTTTGACGACCCGGGTAATGTGGCCCACCACGAGGCCCCCCGGGAAGATCCCTCCCTGTCCGGAGGTGATCACCAGATCACCGGACTCGACCTGCGTCGTACGCGACAGGTACTTCATGTGCAGCATCCGCTCGCTGCGCCCCTCGACCACGGCCAGGTCGCGCGACCGCTGGACGAGCACGCCGACGGCGCTCCGGGAGTCGGCGATGAGCAGCACGCGGGCCGCGGTCGCCGTCACCTCGATCACACGGCCCACGACCCCATCGGCGGTCACCACCGGCGCGTTGCGCTGGATCCCTTCCCGGCTTCCCCGGTCAATCAGCAGCGTCCCGAACCACCGGGACGCATCCCGCCCGATCACGCGGGCCGCCAGCGACCGGTACTCGACCTGGCCCCGGAACTCAAGCAGACGCTCCAATCGCCGGGCGGCCTCCGCACGCTCACGCAGGGCGGAGGTCTCCCGGGCCAGCACATCCAGCTCTTCGCGCAGGCGGGTATTTTCGACCCGCAGCCGACCGATTTCCGTATAGAGCTCCCACATGCGGCCCATCCCGTCGGCGACGCGCGCCATCCCGGCCTGCAGCGGCAGGAGCACGCTCAGCACCACCGTGCCGATCGCCCCCACCTGCCGGCGGTCAGGGCTGCGGGCCTGCGAGGTGAGCAGGGCGACCACAAACAGGAACAGTCCCAGGAAGATCGCAAGCCGCCGCCTGACGGCAATGAGCTCGGTCATCGCGCCATCCCGGTCACAGTTTCTTGGACGTGATCAGCACGCGCTTCAATGTCTCGATTTCCTCCAGCGCGCGGCCGGTCCCCAGCACGACCGCCGACAGCGGGTCGTCGGTCAGCATCACAGGCATCCCCGTCTCCTCACTGAGGAGGCGGTCAATCCCCCGCAGGAGCGAACCGCCGCCGGCCAGGACTATCCCGCGGTCGACGATGTCGGCGGCCAGCTCGGGTGGGGTGCGCTCCAGCGTCTGCTTGACGGCTTCCACTACCTGCGCCACCGGCTCGGCCAGGGCCTCGCGCGCTTCCGAACTGGTCATCCGGACCGTCCGCGGCAGGCCGCTGACGAGATCCCGCCCGCGGACCTCGATACTCTGTTCTTCTTTCATTGGGTAGGCGGAGCCGATGGCGATCTTGATCTCCTCGGCCGTGCGTTCTCCAATCAGCAGGTTGTAGGCCCGGCGGCAGTATTGGATGAGGGCTTCGTCCATTTCGTCTCCACCGACGCGGATGGACTTGGAGGTGACGATCCCGCCCATGGCGATCACCGCGACTTCCGTGGTCCCGCCGCCGATGTCCACCACCATGCTGCCCACAGGCTCGGAGATCGGCAGCCCCGCGCCGATTGCGGCGGCCATGGGCTCTTCGATGAGATATGCCTCCCGGGCCCCCGCCTGCTCGGTGGCGTCGATGACCGCGCGGCGCTCGACGCCCGTCACCCCGGAGGGGATGCCGACGATGACCGTCGGCCGCAGCAGAGTTCGATTCTTCAAGGCCTTGCGGATGAAATACGACAGCATCGATGCGGTCGTGTCGAAATCCGCGATGACGCCGTCGCGCAGGGGGCGGGTGGCAACGATCTCGCCGGGCGTCCGGCCGATCATGCGCTTGGCGTCCTCTCCGACGGCCAGAATCTGCCCGTCGTCCGCGCGCTTGGCGACGACCGACGGTTCGCGCAGAACGATGCCTTCACCCTGCACGTAGATGAGCGTGTTGGCGGTGCCGAGGTCGACTCCCATGTTGCGGCTGAGCCGGGTAAACAGGAACTTAAGCGCCATGGCCCTCCCCGATATCCCTGTGTTGTGTGTGTTGCCCCGCCCTATGGCCACGTAGGCCCCTAGATGCAGATGCTGAGGCGATTACGGAAATCCCTGCCGCTGTTCGCGCAAACTGAGGAAGGACCGTTCCCCGATGATAATGTGGTCCAGGACCTCGATCCCGACCAGGCGCCCCGCCGCCCGCAGCTGCTCGGTAATGAGAACATCGTCCCGGCTGGGCTCCGGGTGCCCGGACGGATGGTTGTGGACGACGATCACCGCGGCGGCGCTGCGGCGGATGGCCTCCTTGAACACCTCCCGCGGGTGCACGGGGGCCGAGGCCAGGCCCCCGATCGACACATCGGCGATGCCCACCACCTCGTGCCGGGTATTCAGCAAGATGGCCCGGAAGTGCTCCCGGTCGAGCGTGCGCATCGACGCGCACAACGCGGCCGCCTCCGCCGCACTCCGCACGGCCTGCCGCTGCGGCGGTGGCTCCAGCACCCGGCGGCCCAGCTCCAGGGCAGCCAGCACCCTAGCCGCTTTGGTCTCGCCGATCCCGGGGAGGGTGGCCAGTTCCTCCACGCTCGCCCGGGCCAGCCCACCCGCCGCCCCGTAGCGGCCGAGCAAGGACGCGCCTAGTTCAAGGGCGGTCGTCTGGCGGGTACCGGTCCCGATGACCAGTGCCAGCAGTTCTGCCGTAGAGAGGGAGCCCGCGCCACTGGTTCGCAGGCGCTCACGCGGGCGAAGTTCTGCGGGAAGTTCTTTGATGGTCACGAGAAACGCCCCAAGTATAGCAACCGACCCGGAGGGATTCAAATGTATGGAGTAGCTCAACTGAGCTATTACAGGAGCCGGAAGATCCAGATCGCGATCACGACGCCAATGAGGATGGCCAGGTTCAGGCGCAGCGTGGCGCCGACGGTCACGGTCAGGACGCGCACGTCTACCGTCAGCGGAGGGTCGATGCCCGCGCGTACGTCCCGGGAGAGCACGGAGAGCACGGGATAGGGCGCGACGGCTTCGGCGATGACGCTGCCCAGGAGGGCCCCGACAAAGACGACGAGGATCAGGACCCACCAGGGGCTACGCGTGCGACGAACCACGAGTACCTCCGTAAGAACAGCAGGCGGCATGCAGGAGGCAGTTGCCGCCCACTGCTGACTGCCTACCGTATTCGCTGCTCCAGTGGCTACTAGTTTGTGTCAGGCGATTCCTGCGGAACCGGTCGCGGGTGGACCAGGCGGGCAATCCAGATGCTCGCCTCATAGAGCAGGTAGGTCGGCGCCGCCATCAGCATCTGGGAGACGACGTCGCCGCCCGGCGTGAGGACGGCCGAGGCGACGACAATCGCCAGCAGGGCGTACTTCCGGCCCGCCGCCAGGCTGGCCGGGGTGACCAGCCCGATCCGGGCCAGGAACAGGATGACCACCGGCAGCTGAAACAGCAGCCCAAACGCCAGGACGAAGGCCGTGGCGAACGAGGTGTAGGCCTGGACCGAAATCATCGGCACCAGGTTCTCGGTCTGATAGCTCAGCAGGAAGCGGACGCCGATGGGCAGGATGACCAGAAACGCAAACGCCCCCCCAGCGGCAAATAACACCAGGGCGGCCGGCAGCAGGGACAGCGTATACCGGCGCTCGGTGGGGGTGAGCCCCACGGAGACGAACCGCCAGACCTGGAACAGGATGACCGGAAGACTCAGAAAGACCCCGGACAGGGCGGCGACCTTCAGGCGGACAAAGAACGCTTCGGTGGGGGCCAGGAAGACGACCCGGCCGACCGGCTGCAGCAGCAGATGGAGGATGCGTTCGACAAGCAGGAAACTGAGGGCGGTCGCCACGCCAAAGGCGCCCAAAGAAACGAGGAGCCGCACCCGCAGCTCCTCGAGGTGCTCAACGATCGTCATTGGGCGGTCTTCCAACGGTTTCCCTCACCGAGCGGGTCAGGAATTCTTCTTTTCAGGCGAGGTCGGCGGTTTCTCCAGTTCGCTCTCCGCGTCGCGCACCGCGCCGCGGAATTCCCGAATTGCTCGTCCCATCGCCCCGCCGATCCCGGCCAGCCGCTGGGGGCCGAAGATCAACAGCGCAAGGACGAGGATGACGACCAATTCGGGCCATCCGATGTTGGGCATGCGTCACCCCCTGGCTCGATTATACACCTCTGCTACGAGAGCGCCGGACCGGCCCGCCGCGTTCACTCCGCGCGCGGGGCTTTCGCAGCGCCGACCAGACGCCTGCCAGCAATCCGGCGATGGCGCCGACCGCCCAGGTCGGGAGGCCGCGGAGCCGGGACGCCCGTGCGGTGAGACTGCCGGTCGCCCCGTACGCCCACTGTGACCGCTGCGACCACGTCCGGCGCAGCGCCGTCAGGTCCGATGCGATCTCCTCGCGCAGTTCGGCCACCCGCGCGCCCGCCGCCGTGGGATCGCCTCCGCGCGGGGTCATCGCTGCCGCTCCAGCGCCTGCCGGATGAGCCGCCAGTCCTCACGCAGGCCGTTGAGAAACGTGAGCCGCCGCCGTCGCAGGCGCAGCCGCGCCGCCAGGACCAGCACCGCGATAACCAGCACCATGGCCGCCAGGACGATCGCCGTCGCGAGCCAGACCGGCACCACCTGGGTCAGCGCCAGGATCAGCACCGCCACCGCCACCGGCACCATCAGCAGCACGAGCGCCAGCGCCGCCACCAGCAGGAAGAGCGCGATGGCGACGTCGCGCAGCGCCGCCCGTACTTCCTGCTGGGTCAGATCGGCCCGCGCCTCCACCAGCGCCGCGATATGTTGGAGCAACCGGCCGATCACACCGATCGTCGATTCCGGCCCGGCTGGATCGTGTCCCACCGTCAATCTCCTTGGAGCGCGTGTCGCATGGCTTCGCGAAACGGCCTCAGCGTGAGCCCGAAGGTGCGAACTGCCTTCGTATTGTCGCACACATTGTCAACGAGCAGGGCCTCAAACTCGTCCAGCGTGATGGGGGGGTTGGGGAGGCTGCGGAACTCCCGCACGAGGGCCCGGGCAAACGACAGCGGCATGTGCGCCTTCCACCGTCGCACCCTCAGCACCGCCGCGACCTCGTCAATGAGCCGGTCGTAGGTCAGGATGTCGGGACCGCCGAGATCGAACACGTCCCCAAGGGTGTCCTCGCGGGTTAGCGCCTGCCGGATGACCTCCAGGAGATCACGGATGTCAAGGGGCATCGACCGGTATGACCCCGATCCCAGCACCGGTACGATCGGGGTGAGCATAGCCAGCGCCGCCAGCGGCCGGCTGGGGGCCCCCAGCAGGGCCAGGGGATACCAGGGACCCAGCCGCACGACGGCGGCAAACTGCACGGCCGCTCCCCCGCCCGGACCGATCACGAACGAGGGACGAAGAATGACCGATGCCACGCCGCACTGGCGGATGGCTTCTTCCCCTGCGAACTTGGACTGCAGATAGCGCGGCGCCTGGGGGGAGGCGCCCAGCGCACTGAGATGAACGATCCGCCCAACGCCGGCGGCCTTTGCCGCCGCGCCCACCTCCGCGGCACCGCGACGGTTGACCAGATCGAAGGTCGCACCGACCCGTTCCCGGATGATCGCCACGAGATGGACCACGGCGCCGCAGCCCTCCAGCGCCTGCTCAAGCGCGCCGAGATCGCCGACGTCCGCGTATGCCAGTTCGACCCCCAGCGCGCGGACGGCGGCCAGTCGCTCCGACCGCTTCGTCTCGGGGCGGACGACGGCGCGCACCGGCGTTCCCGCGCGGCGGAGCATCCGCACGACATGGGAGCCGATGAAACCTGTGGCGCCCGTGACCGCTACAACGCCGGGAGGCATGCAGGTCAGCGCGATCGTACGACGACAAACTCGGTGAGCGCCAGCAGGCTGTCTCGGGCCGGACCACGGGGGAGCGGGTCGAGGGCATCGGCCGCCCGGCGGGAATAGCGCGCGGCCACGTCCAGCGCGTAGTCGACGCCCCCGTAGCGCTGCAGAAGGGTTCGAACCTCCTCGACCTGTCCGTCGCGCGCTGAACCCGTGAGGGCGCTGAGCAGGCGCGCCCGATCCGAAGCCGTCGCCTCGTGCAGCGCGCGGATCACGGGCAGAGTCGTCTTGCCGGTCTGGATGTCGCTGTAGATCGGCTTGCCCAGCGTGTCCTCGCGGCTGGTGAGATCCAGGGCATCATCGGTGATCTGGAAGGCCATCCCCCAGTTGAGACCAAACGCTCCCAGCCCCTCCGCGGCCGCATCGTTCCCTGCGACCAGGCCGCCGGCGCGGCAGGCGGCGGAGAACAGGTGGGCCGTCTTGCCGGCGATGATGCGAAAATACGTCTCCTCGTCATCGTGCGGTTCCTCCCCATGCTTGATCTGCATGATCTCCGCCTGGCTCATCTTGACTGTCGCCACAGCAAGCGTCGGGGCCACTTCGGGGTGGCGGATGCGGCTGAGCAGATCAAAGGCCTTCGCGAAGAGATAGTCGCCCAGCAGGACGGCAATCTGGTTCCCCCACTGGACGTTGACCGTGGCCACCCCGCGGCGGACCTCCGATTGGTCGACGATGTCGTCATGGATCAGCGAGGCGACGTGGATCAGCTCGACGGCCTCCGCCAGCCACAACCGGGCCTCGCCCGCGCCCCCACTGGCCTGGGCAGCCAGGCAGACCAGCGCCGGCCGGATCATTTTTCCGCGCGTGCTCAGGACATGGCGGACCAGCTCGGTGACGAAGGGGTCATCGGCCGCCAGTTCCTGCTCCAGCAGCGCCGACAAACGGTCGAGGTCGCCCTGCACAGGTGCGTAGATGGCGGTCAGGTCCATGCGTTAGGGGGTTCGAGAGGAAACAGCGGCGCCCTCCGGACCCGCGCGCCGCGGGTCGGAGGGCACCCCGTCCGAACGGCGCCTACTCGCTGACGGTGATGGTCGTCTTCATCCCTGCTTCCAGGTGTCCTGCGATGTTGCAGAGCACTGTGTAGGTCCCAGGTTTCAAGGTGACGGTGACTTCCTTGGACGACCCGGGCTGGATGGCGTCGACTTCGACGTTCGCCTCCTCGATGATGAAGTTATGTTCGATCGTCCCGTCATTCTTTACCATCAGCTTGACCGTTCCCGCCTTCAGCGTCTTGCTGGGGAATTCGATCGACCACTCCTTCTCAGACACGGTGATCCCCGACCCCGGGGCCGTCCCGCCCGGCTGACCGCCTCCCTGCTGGCCGCCCCCACCACATGCGGCGGCGACCACGGCCGCGAGCAGGATCACCGTTCCCAACCCAACCCGTCTCTGCATTGCGCCCTCCCTGATGGATGATGAAGTGGAAACCCTTCATAGAATAGCAAGCGCGTTAGGCTTCTGCAATCAGCCCGAACGACGCGATGAATGTGAGCAGCAAAAACCAGAGGACGTAGAAGAGCAGGTAGGCGAGGTGGACCCGCAGCGGGCGCGGCGTCATCAGCGTTCGCCCTCCGGCGCGCCGGCCGGCTGCACGACCGCGACGGGACGCGCCGCCGCCCGCGCCGGCGCCGGCGGCAGGGCCGCGATCCGGTCGACAAACCCCCTGACCTCGGCCAGGAAGGCCTCCCCCTCGTGGAGCCCAAACGCCAGCATCCCGAGCCGGGCCGGATCCACCTTTCTGCGCTGCAGCCGGCGCGTCAGCTGGTCGACGCGATCCCGCATCAGGAAGTTCCCCTCGCGATTGAGACAATCTCCGTACGGGCAGCCCGTGACAAACACACCGTCGGCGCCTCGATTGAGCGCCTCCTCCAGCCAGGAGGGACGCACGAAGCCCGAGCACGGCACCCGGATGATGCGGACATGGGGGAGGTCGCGCAGGCGGCCGGCCTCCAGGAGGGGTTTCAGATCCACGCTCCAGTCGCAGATGAACCCGACCACGTTGGGAATTCGGCTCACGCCTGCACCGCCTGGCTCACCTGCCGGAGGACATCCCGCTCCAGGAATTTCGGCAGTTCCAGCGCCTCAAACGGGCACGCGCCGATACAAATCCCGCACTCCACGCACCGGGACTCCACCACCACGGCCAGCAGCGTGCGATTCGCCGCCGCCTTGCTCAACCCCGGACCGGGAGACGGCACCATGACGATGGCATTGTACGGGCAGTCGAAGTAGCACAACTCGCAGCCGGTGCAGTTGCCATCGATGACCTGCGCCACGCCGGCATGTCGCACGTCCATCTCCTGTGGGGTCTCTCTGCGGCTGAAGTACGGGACCGCCAGTCCGCCGGTGAACAACAGCACCGAGAGGAACACGACCGCTCCGGGTGAGAAGACGTTCAACAGCCAGAACGGCAGCATGAAGAAGACGTCCATCGGAAAACCGGAAGGGCGCGCGGCCGGCGACGCCGGGGGAATGGCGTCGTTGCTCACGGGGATCACCCCCGCCAGCAGGAACACCAGCCCCACGCAGCCCAGTACCCACACCCCCGGCGGCCAGATCTTGGGGTGGCGCAGCCGGAGGTAGTGCCACCACAGCAGGGCGTACAGCGCGGACGCCGGACCGATGTGCAAGAAGAGCACGCGGACCAGCGTGGTCTCCCCCACGCCGGCTCCCCCCAGGAACAACCGCGCCAGCGCGTCACCCACGGCAGGGAAGCTGCGCAGCATGGCCACAAACATCGCGGTCAGCAGCTGCGCCCGCTCGTCCCAGACCAGCTGATAGCCGGTGAACCCGATGAACCCGGCGAACAGCAGCAGGAACATTCCCGAGATCCACGGGTTATCGCGCGAGAAGAGATGGCGGTCAGTAAACCAGTTGCGGAAGAGGTGCAGGAGGATGGCCACGATGAATCCGTCGGCGGAATACCGGTGGACACCGCGGATGACACCGCCGTACGGGACGCCTTCGGTCAGATAGCGGACCGAGGCGAACGCGCTGCTCAAGCTCGCCTCATAGTAGAAGAACAGGAAGATACCCGACAAGACCAGGACGAGCAGGAACAGGTTGGACAGGCCGCCAGTGTAGTAGAGGGGATTGAAGTCGGTCGGGTAGATCTTCCCGATCCAGACGTCCAACTTTAGCGTGCCGCGCAGCAGCGTCGTCATCAGCCGGGCGTACCGGCGCGCCAGGGATTCGGGTGCGGCGGCGGTGCTCATCGCTCAGCCTTCCGCGGGCCGACGAAGCCCATCTTGCGCAGGAGGAGCACGATCACCGAGTACGCGATCAACAGCGCTCCGACCAAGCCGCCGCCGAGCGACCACCGGTCGGTCGCCTCGCCGTAGAGGATGCCGGCTGCGAACAGCAGCGACAGCCCGCTGAGGAGCACAATGCCTGCGGCATAGATGGAACGCACGGTCAACCCTCCGGACTACGGGACCTGGGACCGGGGACCTGGGACCAGAATAAGACCGACGGTATCTGTTCGGGTCCCTGGTCCCGGGTCCCTGGTCCCATCCTCATCACGATTTGCCCCTCAAAAACCGTTCGTAGATCCCGATGGTTCGTCGTACGCGCCCGGCAGCCCGATCCCAGGCGTAAATCCAGAACCCGAGGTAGAATAGCGACGCGGCGAGCACTGCGACATATGCCAGTATCTCGATGACTCCCGCGATATCCGGCGCCTGCCAGGTCGCCCGGATCGCCGCCCAGCCGGCCGACATGGCCCACATCGCCAGGAAAAATACGGCGAGAAAGCTGATCTGCCTCACGGCGGCGGCCTATCCGTGGGCCGGCCGCTCCGCCCCGGCCAGCGCCTTCGCGGGGGGACCCGCGGCGGCGAGGTGGCGTTGTTTCCTGCGGTACCGCAGTTCCCACATCAGCCCGAGCGCGAGCACGACCAGCGTGACCAGCATGATCACGAACGGGTCTCGCTCGATGACGGCGATGTTGAACAGGATCAGCGCCGTGAACACAAGGAAGTAGACGACCGCCAGCGCCCCGACGACGGTAAAGAACGGCCGCTCCAGGGGCCGCCGACCCCTACTCCGGTCCAGGAACGGCACCAGCATCCCGAATCCGATCAGCAGTCCCGGACCCAGACCCGCCCACAGCGGCGGCGTGTACTTGACGTACTGATAGAGCGCCAGGAAGTACCAGTCTGAAAGGATCGGCAGCGGGGTGCGGGTGGGATCGGCGCGCCGCCCGCTTTCCGCCGGCAGGATGATCGAGATGATAATCAGCATGGCCGTGAACAGCGCGATCGGAAACAGCGACATGTTCATGCGCTTCCGGCGCATGCGGAAGAATAGGACTTCGACCAGGATGAGCAGCAGCAGCGAGATGCCGAAATGGATGGCGTAGAACCGTGTGATGGTGGCCTGCCCCACCGCCGGCCCGCCCAGGAACAGGAAGGCGATCATCGAGCCGAACTTCAGCGGTCCCAGGATGGGAATCTCGTCGAAGTAGACCGGCACCGTCAGCACGACCTTCGCCGCCCAGAACGCCCGCTGGTTCCAGATGAGCAGGTACCCGGTGATCCCGGACACCATCCCCAGGATCAGTCCGAGAAACGCCAGCATCCAGGACAGTTCACCGGGCTTTTTGTACTCCCCCAGGAAGTACATCCGGTAGAGGCGCAGGAAGATGACGGTGATCAGCGCGTCCGCCCCGTACTTGTGCAGGCCGCGGATCAACCCCCCCAGCACGAGCGGGCGGCCCAGGAACGAGATTCCGAGCCGTCCCACGTCGTTCTGGATCCGTTCGATCGAGGTGTACGCGCCGGTGGTCGTGGGCTCATACCACAGCATCAAGACGATGCCGGTGGCCACGGTGAGCAGCCAGAAGTAGTAGAGCATGGGCCCCATCAAGTAGAGGGGGTTGTCCTGACGGGCCACCAGCGTTTCGTCGAACAGGTCCAGCTTCTGCCGGCGCTCTCGAAGCCACTCGCGGACTTGCTCGAGCATCGATGCTAGGCGATGCCTCCCGCTTCGACGTCGGTCACCACGATACTCTCGCCCCGGATCTCAAAGAGGAAGGTCCGGGGAGGCCGCGGCGCGGGGCCGGAGAGGACGCGGCCGGGGGTGTCGCGGTCGGCCGGATCGTAGATGCTGAGGTGGCACGGGCAGGCCATCAGGGCATGCTGGCGCGGCGGCGGCGGCAGGTACCCCCCGTACCCGGCGGTCACTTCCTTGTAGTTCGCCACGTAGTTGTAGATGCAGCCCAGATGCGGGCAGATCCGCGAGAAGATAATCAGGTCGCTCTCCGTCACCTGGGGCGTCTTCCCGATGTCGCGGGCCCAGCGCAGCGGGCCGCGTCCTGTCGCCGGATCGTACAGCGCGATCTTGTACGGCAGGCGCACGACCACGCCGGGCACGCTCGCGGCCTTGAATCCTTCCGGCGTGTACTGCGGGTACTTCTGGGTAAACACGAAGTACTTGAAGTCCCAGGGGTTGGCCACCTCGCGGAGCGTGGCCACCGCAATCGGCTCCCCGCGGGGCGTGTCCAGTACCGTCGGCGCGTAGATCTTGAACCTCTCGACGTTGGGCTTCAGAAAGCGCAACAGCGGCGAGATCAGGGCCACTGCCGCTCCCAGCGCCGGCACCGTCGCCGCCAGCTTGAGGAACTTCCGGCGTCCTATGTCCTGCGGCGTTTGAGCGTCCATGCACGTACTTTCATTATAGTAATTTGGTCGCGGTGGTGTCGCGTTTTCCCGTTTCCGTGCTTCCGGGTTTCCGTCATCGGCCCGGCGCTGCCGGGTACTCGTACATGAATGTAAAGATGTAGTTCACCAGCGCCCACATCTCGTCTTCCGTCAGCTTGTCCCGGTAGGCTGGCATCTCGCCGCGGCCGTCCACGATCGACTGGAACATCTCGGTCGGCTTGCGCTGGGCCATGAGGTTGAAGTCGGTAAAGACCCCCGGGCCCAGCCCCCTCGCCCAGGCCCACAACTTGCCGGACAGCTCCGCCCCCTGCGGCCCGCGGCCGTCACCGTTCACCCCGTGGCACGAGGCGCAGGTGAGGGCGCGCCCGCCGACGTCGATCGCGCGCGACTCGTAGATCTGCCGACCGCGCGCGACCTCCTGCGGTGTGGTGGCAAACGCCCACTCGAAGAAGATCACATGCCACCGCTCCGCGTCGGTCAGCCGGACCCCGAAGGTCGCCGCCCCATAGGCCGGTTTGGGCCCGAATGCCGGCATCGCCGTATGCGGCCGACCGCGGGTGACCGTCTCGTACATGCTGAACGGGCTGTTGAGGCGCATCGCGACCACGTTGTGGAAGTTGGCCGGCCGGCTGGGCAGTTGCTCGCCTCTCGCCCGGATCCCAAGCAGCGCCAGGAAATCCACGAGCAGGTTCTTGCCCGGCGACCTGAGGTTGGCTGCCGCGGGCCCGTCACCCAACCCCAGCGGGCCGTGGCAGACGACGCACTGTGCTCTGGCGAAGACCCGTGATCCTTCCGCTGCGGAGGGACGGATCGGCACTCCGCGCGCGTCCGCCGGCAGCAGCGGCGGATCCTTCGGAGCGAGCGGCAGCTCGGACTGCAGATCGATCCCGGCCCGGGAGACGCTGACGGTCGGCTGGCACGCCGTCACAACAAGAGCGGCCACCGCGGTCAGGGCCAGGGCGGCGGTCGTTCGTGCGGACATACGCTGCTTGGATTCTTCGAAGAGCAGGGGACTCCTCCCCTCGGGTCGCAAAGCTGTACAGTGCGGTGCCACGCATCCTGCTCGTCGACGACGATCGCAAGCTGCTTTCCCTGCTCGACCGCGGATTCCGGCACGAGGGATTCGACGTGCGGGTCGCCACCCTGGGAGCGCAGGGCCTCGCACTGGCGCGAGCGGAGCCCCCAGACGTCGTCGTGCTCGACATCGGGATGCCCGACGTGAACGGCTTCGATGTCTGCCGGCGGCTGCGCACGCACCTCGACGTCCCGGTGATCATGCTCACCGCCAGAGATGACGTCGAAGACAAGGTCCTCGCCCTCGACCTTGGTGCCGATGACTACCTCAGCAAGCCGTTTGCGTTCGATGAGCTCATTGCCCGCGTGCGGGCGGTGATGCGCCGCCGGCCGGCAGGCACGCCGGAGCGTTTGACGTTTGCTGACATCACCTGCGAGATGGGCTCTCGGGAAGTCACGCGGGCGGGCCGGGCCGTGACGCTGACCGCGCGCGAGTTCGACCTGCTGGGACACTTCCTTCGTCATCCCCGCCAGGTGCTGACGCGGGACGCGCTCCTTCAATCGGTCTGGGGGTATGTGTTCAGCGGCGATACAAAGGTCGTCGACGTGTATGTCGGCTACCTCCGCGAAAAGCTCGGCGAACCTTGGGTGATCCAGACCGTGCGCGGCGTCGGATACGTGCTGAAGGCGTAGCGTGTACATTCGGACGCGGCTCGCGCTGTTGGTGACGCTGCTGGTCGGCTGTACTCTGGCCCTGGCGGGCGCGGCGACGTATAAGCTGCTCCGTCACGGCCTGCTGACGGAGATAGAGCGAGACGTCGAACGCCGGGCCGCGGCCTATTCCGCCAGCCGGCCGCAGCCACCCTACCAACTCGACGTCTTTGCCGCGCCTGACGTCTTCCTGCAGATCGTCGATCCTCGAGGCGTGCCGCTGGCTGGATCAGGCAATCTCGGTGACCGCGTGCTGCCCCTGGACGATCGCATGCGCGCGGGCCAGGTCGTCGAGCATCGCGTCGGCGGCCGCCCGCTGTTCCTCACCGCCGCACCGCTTCCCGGCAACGCCACCATCATCGTGGCCCGCTCGCCGGTCACCATTTACGGCGCCCTGCGGCAGCTGCGGCGCCTGCTCACCGGCGTCGTCGGCGCCGCGCTGCTCCTCGCCGCCGGGGCGGGGTGGATCGTCGCCAGAGCGGCGCTGCGGCCGGTGGAACGGGTAGCCGCGGCCGCAGAATCCGTGACACGCGGCCGGGACCTGGGCCAGCGTGTCGCCTACGCCGGGCCGCCGGACGAGCTCGGCCGGCTCGCCGGAACGTTCAATACGATGCTCGGCGAACTCGAGCGCGCGTACCGGCAGCTCGACGAGTCCAACCAGCGACTCCGCCAGTTTCTCGCTGACTACGCGCATGAGCTCCGCACGCCGCTGACCCTGATCACCAGTAACCTCGATCTGCTGGCACGGGTCGGTCCCAACGATCCGGCATTCTCCGCCCAGGCGCTCGCGGACATTCGCGGCGAGGCTGGACGGATGGCGCGGCTGATCACGCAGCTGCTGGTGCTTGGGCGCGCAGACGCGGGCGCCCAAATCACACGCATACCGATGCTCCTCGGCGAGGTGGTCGGCGATGTCTGCCGCCAGGCGCAAACGATGGCGGAAGGCATTCAGTTCACGAGCGCGGTCGCCGACGCCGTCGGAGGCGCCGTGATCGAGGGCCACCCGGACTATCTGAAACAGCTCCTATTGATCCTGGTGGACAACGCCTGCAAGTACACACGGCCGCCCGGCGAGGTGCGGGTGGAGGCGGCGATAGAAGACGGCCGCGTCCGTCTCTCAGTGTCCGACACGGGATCCGGCATCGACTCCGGCGATCTCCCCCACATCTTTGACCGCTTCTATCGCGGCAAGAACGCGGGCGGCGTCACCGGCACCGGCCTCGGGCTGGCGATCGCCCGCTGGGTTGCCGAGCAGCACGGCGGCACGATCGAAGTCGACAGTGCCCCCGGCAGGGGGTCTCGCTTCTCGGTCGTCCTCCCGGTCACGACGCACATCGGTCCCGGCGAGTAGTGCTGTCATCAACCGAAGGACGTTCACAGATTCTACGCGAATTGACACCTTCGTTTCCGCAGAGTCATGAA
>JBIOWP010000114.1:0-36393 GCA_044868695.1 bacterium | reverse complement strand
TCCCGCACTTCGGACAGGCACGCTCGAGGGGAGATGGCCACGCCGCAGACATTGGGAATCCTTCAATGAGCGTGTCTCCAGCCACCCTGCGGCTCGGGGTTCTAGCCGGGACGGCTGGGCTCTTACTAGCTGGGCTCTTACTATATGACTTACCCGCGGTTGGCCGGGCTAGACGGGGGGACGGACGAGCCGGCGGCCTTCGCCGGTGCCAGGCGGTCTCGGCGTGATCCCCCGGCAAAGCCGGGGTCGTCCTCCTCGAACGCTACGTGCGGCCGACCCACTCGTCGGCGAATCGCCAGAACGCAGCCTGCAGCAGCTCGCTGCTGCTGACCGGACTCACGTCAACCCACGTCATCCCGGCCGCGACAGCTTGAATCGCGTCCACCTCGTCTTGTGGAAGCCCGTGCACTTTCCAGTCCGTTCCCTTGATGACGGATGCGGGGCAGATCTCCCGAATGGCTTTGGCGAGGCTCTCACTCCCCTGAGGCACGACGAAATCCACTCCCCGCAGGGCATCCAGCATTTCCATCCGCGCCTCCAGCGGCTGAAGAAGCGGGTGCCGGCGCTTCACGTACTCGTCCGGCGCCACGGCGATCACCAGCGGAAGGCTGGACGCCCGGGCATGCTCCGCGGCGGCGCGGATGTACCGGACGTGGCCGTAGTGGAGGGGATCAAACGCCCCGCTCGCGAGGACAGACGCGCGCGGCTCAAAGAACTCTCTCACGCTTGCCAGTGCCCGGATAATCATCGCCGGTCTCACCCCCTGCGCGGATGGAAGGGCGATACGTATCTTCTACACGCATCTATACCGACCTCCGCGCGGATTCATCCATCGGGGGCGGGAAAGGCAGGAAGCCGGCCGGTCGCCGGCTTCCCGCACTTCTGTCCCGCGCGATCCGGCGGCCTACGGGCAAAATCGCCTGCCGAATCCGGCGGGGACATTCGTCGTGGCCGACGTCCAGATCCGGATGCATCCCGTCCAGCGATCCGTCACGACGACACGGGAGATCTGCCCGATCGCAAAGCCCGACGCGTCATAGCGAAGGGCAAGAGCCAGGATGATTCCCGCCAGCACGACAGCTCCTGCGCGGATCAGGTCCATCTTCATGGCCGATCACCTCCAGGGTGGATACGTGGCACTCTCTACTGGTTGCTGCTCACGGGCTGCTGCGCGCGGCCCGCCGCCGCCGTCCGCACCTTCACCGGACCGCCGCAGACGGCGCAGAACTGCGCATCCTCGCGGTTGATGGCGTGGCATGTGCCGCAGACGATGCCCTCCACGGTCTGCGTCCCGCAGTTCGAGCAAAACTGATCGCGCGGCCGTACCGGATGCCCGCAGGACCGGCAGTGCATCCCATCGTCGGGAAGTTTTGCGCCGCAGCTTCCGCAGAATGTTGCGTCGTGCCGGTTCCGGCTCCCGCACGCCCGGCACGCCTTCGACCTCATTAACTTGGCCCCACAGGAACTGCAAAATAAGTCCTCGTCCCGATTCATCCGGCCGCACGCCCGGCAGAGCATGGCTCCCCTCTCCCTCCACAATCCCCGCCGTTGTCTTACCACCGGGAGAGGGCCGGTAGACAGTGCTCCGTGCGGAATACGGTCAGGGAGGCGTGATGGTCACCGGTGCGTTCAGGTCGACCACTTGAGAGGTCATGAAGTGGATGGGGGCCGCCATCATCAGCCGGTACACGCGGGCGGTGCGCTCCCCGATCCATCCGGCAAACGCCACCGTCTCGGACTGATTCCAGGTGACCACCCGGCATGGTTCCCCCTCGCAGGTGGCGCGTCTCCCCAGGGCGGCCGAGCTGGGTTCGGTAAGAAACGCGGTATAGGGCCCCTCGAGCGCAATGGGATCCGGCAGGGTATCGCGCGCCCACGGGCCGGTCCCCTCACGGGCGTACCGCTCGGCCCCGATGATCACCGCCTCCGAACCGCCGGCCGTACGGAAACGCAACCGGTCGGGCCGCACCATCTCCAGCGTGGTCACGGTCACGCCCCCCGCGCCGTCGGTAATCTGCTCTACCTCCCGCCAGCTGCGCACCCCCCGGGCGGCGTCCAACGCGCGGGCGAGCAGCCGCAGCGCCTCCGGACCGGATTGAGCCGTGGGCGCGGCGCCAAGCCGCAGGGGGAATGCCGTAGACACGTCCTGGGCCCCACGTTCGCGCACAATCACCCGGACCTCCCACCAACCCGGGAGCGCGAGCGCTCCGCCCTCCGCCGCAAACCGGTCGCCCTGGCTCTGCAGGGCAATGGTGACTGGATCCAGCTCGTCATCAAGCTTCACCAACCGGACCAGGATGCGGGTGGAGGCGGCATCCACCGGGCGGTCGGACCGCTGCACGACGGCTTCCATCGTGTTCCACCCCGGCTCGGCGGGAGAGATGGTGAGTTCAACGCGGAACGGACCTGCGAACCCGGCAAGGATCATCGGCGGCCTGCCCGGGGCCGGCATCGTGAGCGTGGCGGGCGGGGTGACCGTGAGTACCGCCACTGCCAGCAGGATACCGGCGGCGAGCGCCGCTTCTCCGCCGGTGGTCCGGACGAACCACCGGACCGCGCCCGGCGCACCGCCGCGCTCGACACGCGGACGAAGGAGGAACCGGTTCGCGGCGCCCAGCCCGACGAGCGGCAGAAACAGGAGTAATTTCGCGAGCAGGGCCTCCCCATACAGCGTTGCGACGAACGCGCGGAGCGCTGGAATGTGAAGCCACGCCGCATAACCTCCGGTGACGGTGAGGAGTCCCACACTCAGGGCTGCCAGATTCGAGAACCTCGGGGCAAAGGCGGACGCCAGGTCGGCCCGCAGAAGCCGGTCGGCGGTCGCGAGCACGAGCACCAGGGTGAGGAGACCGCCGACCCAGAGGGCCGCCGCCATCAGGTGGACCCAGTCGGCCAGTACCGCCAGCGGTCCGATGCCCGCCGCGTGCGAGCTGAGCGTGATCCCGCCGAGCACGACGGCACCCGCCACCGGCAGGACCCACAGCCCCTCCGGCAGCCGGAGGTCGGGAACCAGCGGGAGCACGAGCGCGGCCAGGATGCTGATCAGCCCGTACACCGTTGCGACAAGCAGGAGGAACCCGAGGTGCACGATGTGACTGCCCGAGACCGCTGTGGGATCTCGCAGCACTGCCACCAGGACGCCGACCACCACCATCCAGATCAGCGCTGTCATGCGAAACACGCGGCCGCGGCGCGTCGTGGGCAGCAGGAAGATCACTGCCATCGAGAGCCTCACGAGCGTGCTGTACCCCATCTTGGTGGTCGTCAACAACTGCCAGAGAATCCCCGAGCCCGCTGCCTCCCGCAGCGGCACGTCGAACAGCGCCTTGCTCTGCAGGAGGAACTCGGCGCCCACCCCGACCAGGAGGATCACCGCGGACGCGGACGTCAGGCGGCGGAGGACCCCCCATACATGGGAATGCGCGGGCCCGCCGCTGGAGGGCCCCTCGCGGACCGGACGGACGACGAGGTACTCGAAGAACGCCGCGCCGGCCGCCGCGAGCGCACCCAGCAGACCTAGCCACCGCGCCACGACGAGTGGCCACGACGGCTTCACGGCTTGCCCCGCCGTCTCCGCGGGGGCCGGGACGCCGACCGCAAAGGCGAAGAACGAGCTGGTTGTATGGCCGTCCGCGGCGGACAGCGCCCGCCACCGCACCGTGTAAACGCCGGGCGTCAGGGCGTCGACCTTCACCACCAGTCTGCGGCCGTCCGCCGAGACCTCGGATCCGCGCGAGACGACGGCGCCGCCGCTGTCCAGGACCGCCGCCGTGCTGATGCCGGGTGTGGCCGGCTCGCTGAACGTGAGGATGACTTCGCGGGGCGGGGACCCCAGCGATGCGTTGGGAGGCGGCAGCGACTGCTGGAGAACCACGTGGGCCGACGCCGCTGCTGCGGCCGCGAGTACCACTCCCGCGGCCAGCACGACACTGCCCGACGCGCGCCGGGCCGGGCCGCCCATCATTTAACGTTTCACGGTGAACGTGAAGGTCCCCGCAGCGGTAAATTCGTCATCAGCCGAGACCGCGCGCCATCGTACCGTGAACACGCCATCTCCGACCGTCCGCATGCGAGCCACCATCGACGTCCTGTCGAGATCGTCCAGATCAACCCCTCCGCGGCCGTCGTCGACGCGACGCTTTGCAGCATCCCAGACGCTCATCGCGCTGCCACGAGGGTCGAGTTCTTCGTTGAACCACGCGCGGACGATCTGAGGCGGAACCTTCACCACCGCCCCGGCGTTCGGGTCGGATCGCACGAGTTTTGCGTGTGCCGAGAGCGCGGGCGGTAGGATCAGCAGGATCACCACCATCAGCAGCGGGACCACGCGGCGCGTCATGGCTTCGGACCGAACTGAACGACCACGATATCCCCCTCGGCCGGCACATACCGTTCCAACGCAGACGACATCCGCCCGTTGACGAGGAGGCGCACGGTGCCCGTTGATCCGTCCGGGCACCGGTCGCCGTTGCGAAACACGCTCCCCCCCGGAAACGCGATGCGGTCGCGACCAAATGTGATGCCGGCGGAGGCGAAGAAACGGGCGAGGTTCGCATTCCGCCTCGCCTCCGACGCCGACTTCGGCTCGACGTGGATGACGCCGTCGCCCTGAGTATGAATGCCGCCCTGCGTAAAGGGAAGATCCGGCATCGGCTTTCCACAGATCACGACCAAATACCGCGCATGCCAGTGGTCACCGACCCCGGGCAGAGGCGGACTGGTGGCCGCCGTGATAATAACGGCGGCAAGGGCCACAGCGGCGGCCAGGAGACCGGCCGACACCAGCACGCGGCGCGAGACCATCGACCGCGCCTGCCCCCATGGACGGACCCATCTACTCCTTCTCATGGCCACCTAGTGAACGTCTCCTCTCATGCCGCGGTTCCATCAGGCAGGGCGCGCCCGCCGGCATCACGAAGGCTGTGCCGAGCGCCATGAGCCTCACGTTTGTCTGGCCGGTCTTCCTCTGGGCGCTGCTGTTACTCCCGCTGCTCGCCGCCGGATACCTGCGTCTCATGCGCAGGCCACCCCGCGAGCCCGTACTCTTTTCGACAACCGCCACGCTGTTCGCTGCCTGGCGTGGGAACCGGCTCCGCCATCTGCCCGCCGCGCTGCTGGCCGCCTCCGTCGCCGCGCTGGTCGTTGCTCTCGCCCGGCCCATCGCTCCCCTCCCGGTTCCTGCCGACCGCTCGGCCATCATCCTCTCGATGGACATCAGCGGGAGCATGCGTTCCACCGACATCCATCCGTCCCGCCTGGAGGCGGCGCAGTCCGCGGCGAAGGCGTTTCTCCGGTCCCTCCCACGCGGGGTGCGCGTCGGCCTGGTCGTGTTTGCGGGGTTTGCCACGGTGCTCGCGCCGCCGGGAACCGACCGCGAGCGGATCGCCGCGCTCATCGACGGCGTGAGCATGGCGCGGCGCACAGCGATCGGCGAGGGCTTGATTGAAGCGGTCGCGGCCCTACCCGGCCGGTCAGGCCCCGCCGCGGATGGATCATTTCCTGCGCCGCCGGCCGGGCGGCTGATCCCGGGATTTGTGGTGCTGCTGTCGGACGGCCGGAGCAACGCCGGGATCGATCCCTTGCTCGCGGCCGAGCTCGCGGCGCAGCAACAGGTGACCGTCTACACCGTGGGCGTCGGGCAACCCGTCACGCCGTCCAACAGCTGGACCATCGGCGGGCCGATGGACGAAGAAACCCTGCAGGCCATTGCGAGTAGAACCGGCGGGACCTACTTCCACGCATCCTCAGCGCAGGGACTCCACGAGATCTACCGCTCGCTGGCCCGCAGCCTCGGGTGGGAACGCCGCCCGACCGAAGTCTCGGCGATTGCCGCCACCGTCGCGGCCGCGCTCATGATCGTCGCGCTGGCCACATCGTGGCTGCGGGTGCACCCGCTGGGAGCATAGGTCACCTGCCCCGACGGACGACCACGAGTCTGTCAGGCCCCGATGCCGCTCCCCACACCTCGCCGGGCCGGCCCAGCAACTGACGCACGTTGGCCGCGGCGCTGGGCAGCTTCACCACATCGAAGGCCTCCCTGACAGGATCGAACACGACCAGGGCATTCGCGCCGAAGTCGCTCAACCACACCGAATCCTGATCGTCCACGTACACCGCATACGGCATCGGATGCTCTCCGGGGAGACGCCACTCGCGCCAGCGTCCGGTCCTCGGATCGTACTGCCCCAGCTGACCGGCGTTCCACTCGCTGATCCACAGGCGGCCGCGTGAGTCGGCCCACACCCGGCGCGCCCCCTGCCGCGCCGTCGGCGGGTCCAGAACCCTCGCCTCCCCGCTCGGAAGGTCCACGCGCGCGATGTAGCTGCCGGCCAGCGAGGCGAAGTACACCGACCCGTCGGGAGTCGTGCAGATCCCGTACGGTCCGCGGCCGCGGGGCGCGTCGAACACATCGACCCTGCCGGTCTGTGGATCCAGCCGGCCAAACACACCACTCTGACCGGTGAACCACAGGATTCCCCGCTTGTCGAACGTTGCCGTGTTGAGGTTCGCGCGTCCTCGTCCGGCTGGGAGCGGAAACTGCTGCACCCGCCCGGTCTGCGGATCCACGCGGACGATCGCGTTGAGCCCCCCGTCGGTCACCCATGGGGCGCCGTCAGGACCGACGATCACTCCATGGGGTGCCGACCCCTCACCCAGCGTGATGTGCCGCGTCCTGCCGCTGCGCGGATCCAAGTAGCCGAGACTGCCGGCACCCTGCGCCGTATACCAGACCCCTCCGTCGGAAGCGGGCGCCACGTCGTGGGCCCGCGATCCTGACGGCACTGGGTATTCCTGAACGGCAAACGCCGGCGCGGCGGCCGACCGGCCCCCAACGGGAAGGACCGCGGCCAGCACCAGCGCAAGGATGAAGCCTACACGCATCATGACCGGACCCTCCGTGACGTGCGCGCCCGTTTCTTCACCGGGGGCAGCACGGATTTCGCGAACGCTTCCAGTCCCTCGAGGTCGTCGAGGTCGAGCCACTGCAGCATGATCCGCTGCACGCCGGCGGCCTCTAGCTCGCCGAGCTGATCGACCACCTGGCCCTGCGTTCCGACGATGATGCCGCGCCCGCGGAGGTCCTCCACGCTGCGTCCGCGTGCCGTGAGTTTTCGACGCACTTCCGCGTCATCCCGTCCGAAGACGAGGCCGGTCATCATCGACCGCCGCACCGATGTCGGGCTCTGCCCCCGCTCGACCAGCAGCTCGTCGAGCCGGCGGCTGAGTCTGGCGAACCCCATGGGGGTCTGGAATGTGGCGTTCCACTCCGTCGCATACTGGGCTACCAGCGGCAGCGTCCGGCGCGCCCCGTTGCCTCCGACCAGAATCGGGGGGCCGCCGGGCCGGCCGGGACGCGGCAGCAGCACGGCATCGCGCAGCCGGTAGTAGCGGCCGGAATACGTCACGGGTGCATCACCGGCCAGCAGCCGCGTTGTGACGTCCAGCGACTCCTCGAATCTCGAAAAACGCTCCTTCATGCTCAGCAGGTCGAAGCCGAACGCGGCGTGCTCCCGCTCCTGCCATCCGGCACCCAGACCCAGCGTCATGCGGCCCCCGGACAGGTCATCCACCGCGGCCGCGATCCGCGCCGTCAGCACAGGATGGCGGAAGGACGCCGGCGTGCACAGCGGCCCAAACTCGATGCGCTTCGTGTGCCCGGCCAGCCAGACCAGTGACACCCACAACTCGAGCGAGTTCTTGTCCGGGGGGCCGGCGTTGGTGAAGTGATCGGACCGGTAGAGGCCGGCGAACCGCAGCCGTTCGACCGCGCGCACCATCTCCTGCCAGCGCGGCCACGTGAGGCCGTCCTGCCCTTCGATCATGATCGCCACGTCCATGCGGAACCGGTCAGCTCCTCGCCAGGGTGATCGGCGCGCCGTGCGCGCGCGCCGGATCGAGGTTGGCGGCCCGGTCGGCCCGGAGGACGACACTGAAGATGCCCTCGCCCCGGCGGGCGAGGTGCGCCCGCAGCGGGTGGTCCGCGCCGATCGGCGCCAGCAGGCGGATCAATGCGCGCTCCAGCCTGAACTCCACCGCGAGGGAACGCGGGACCGGTGCGACAGTCTCAAAGGGCTCACGCCCCAGCAGCGCCTGATACTGGGCGACGGTCTTGTCAAAGCTGGTCGTCACGACGGAGACCGCATGGACACCGGCCGCGCCGTTCGGGTGCGGAACGGGCTCCGGCACGCGCAACGTCCGGGGGGTCGTGTCCTCGATCAGGAACGGCAAGGCGGAGACTTTTGGGAACGCCAGCTGCCAGGTAATCTCCTGGCCGTCCGGCCGGACGCGTCCACCTGAGATCGGTCCGTCGACACCAATGGCCGGGCCGGCCGCCGTCAGGGCGCCGGCCAGCGGCGAGGACCGCAGCGCAAAATCAACGAGCCCCTCGCCGGCTTTGATCCGCCGGGCCGCCCGGCGCAGCAGGGGCGACTGGCGGGTGACGACGGCGCCGACGGCTGTGCCTCCGAGCAGGCGCATCGCGCTCAACTTCCACCCTGCCGTGGGAGCCAGCAGCTCCAGGTACGTCCCATCGGCGAACGGAATGAGGGCGTTGCGCGTGAAGCCGCCGGTATGCACGCCGCCGGGTGTCACCTGGAACCCCAGGCCCGCGTAGTCCTCCGACGCGCGGCGCAGGTCCTCGACGAACACCACAATGTGGTCGAGCGCAAGGGAGTTCACGCGGACGCTCCCTTCGACATCGTCTCCCAGAGCTTCCTGGGTGTCAGGGGGAAATCCACATGGCGGATGCCCAGCGGGCTCAAGGCATCCATCACCGCGTTGGCCACCGCAGCCGGCGTCGCGATCGACCCCGCCTCCCCGATGCCTTTTGCTCCCAGCGGGTTGAACGGTGAGGGCGTTTCCAAAAACGCCGTGACGACTTCCGGCACGTGCTCCGCGCGGGCCAGGGCGTACTCGGCCAGCGTGGCCGTCAGCAGCTGGCCGTCGTCTCCGTACGCGACCTCCTCCCAAAACGCCTGCCCGAGCCCCTGGATGGCGGCGCCGGTGACCTGCCCTTCAGCCAGCAGCGGGTTGACGACGCGGCCGGCGTCATCGACCGCGACGAGCTTCAGAATCTGGACGCCGCCGGTCTGAGCGTCAACTTCCACGACCGCGGCGTAGACCCCAAACGGAAATACCGGGCCGGGAAGCCGGAAGACGTGCTGTGCGTCGAGCCCCATCGCCATGCCGGCCGGCAGCCGGCCCGGCTGATAGGCCGCCGCGGCGACCTCACCGAGAGGAACGCTTCGGTCGGGTGCGCCCCGCACATGCAGCCGGCCGCCGGCCCACTCGATGTCATTGGGCGCCGCCTCCAGCAGGTGCCCGGCAACCTGCTGGGCTTTGTGTTTGACCTGATCCAGCGCGCCGAGCAGCGCGGACCCTCCGATGGTGGTGGAGCGGCTCCCGAACGTTCCCACCCCGCGCGGAACCACCCCGGAGTCTCCCTGCTCCACCGTCACCGCTTCCAGGTCCACCTGAAGGGCGTCGGCGGCAATCTGGCTGAAGGTCGTCACGTGGCCCTGGCCGCTCGGCGTCGAGCCGATGCGGACGACGACCCGCCCGGCGGGCGTGATGTTCACCGCCGCGCTTTCCCACAGCTGGCTGCCGGCGCGCTCCACGTAGGCGGCCGTCCCGATCCCGACCAACCTGCCTTCGCGTCGCAGGGCGCCTTGCGCCGCGCGCCACCGGTCGTACTCTACCAGCTCGCAGGCGCGGTTCAGCGCGCGGGCATAGTTCCCGGAGTCGTAGGTGAACCCCAAGGGCGTGCGGTACGGAAAGCGATCCGGGGAGATGAAGTTGCGGGCGCGCAGCGCCACGGGATCCGACTGGAGCTCGCGTGCTGCCAGATCCACCATTCGCTCGATCAGGTAGGCCGCCTCGGGCCGGCCTGCACCCCGGTACGGCCCGGTAGGCACCTTGTTCGTGGCGACGCCGATGAGGTCCACCGATGCCGCCGGGATTGTATACGTCCCGGTCAGCAGCATTGCCGCCGTGACCGGAACCAGCGCCGTCGTCGGGAGCAGGTACGCGCCCAGATCGGCGACCAGATGCGCCCGTACTGCCAGGATCGCTCCGGCGGCATCGAGCGCCAGTTCCATCTCGGCGTCCATCCCGCGTCCCTGATAAGACGCGGCCAGGTTGTCGCGCCGGTCCTCGATCCACTTCACCGGCCGGCCGGTGCGCATCGCCAGCCACGCGGCGGTCACCACCTCCAGCGCCAGCGACCCCTTGCTGCCGAACGCCCCGCCGACATCGGGCACGATGATGCGGACGCGATCGTCCGGACGCCCCAGGGCGCGGCTCAGGTGGGCCAGCGGCCGGTGCGGATCCTGCGAGGAACACCATGCGGTGAGCACGTCGGTCCCCGGATCATACGACACCACCGCGCCCCTCGGCTCAATTGGAGCGGCGGCCAGCCGCGGGATGTGGAACCGTTGGGCGACTGTGCGCGCCGCCGACGTGAACGCCTGCTCTACGTCGCCCTGCGTGCGGTGCCAGCGGAGGAGCACGTTGTTGGGCGCCTGCTCATGCAGCGCCGGGGCGCGCCGCGCCCGGAGCGGATCGGTGACCGCCGGCAGCATCTCGTAGTCGATCTCTACCCGCGCGGCGGCATCGTCGGCTGCGTCACGTGTATCCGCCAGCACCGCGGCGATCGGTTCGCCGACATATCGCACCGCACCGCCGGCCAGCACCGGGTGTGGGACCGCCGCGACCTCCGCCCCTTCCACAGCCGTCGGGGGGATCGACCGCACGGATTTCCCGAGATCCGTTCCGGTGACGGCGGCGACCACCCCGGGCACCCCCAAGGCCCCCGACACGTCAACCCGCCGGAGACGGGCGTGTGCGGCTGCGCTGCGGATGATGGCCAGATACGCCATCCGCGGCAGCACGATGTCGTCAACGTAGCGGGCCTGCCCGCGCAGGAAGCGGGGGTCTTCGCGCCGGCGGATCGGCCGGCCGACCCAGCCCGCCGGCTCGCTCACGGTCTCTGTCCCGCGCCGCGCTGTCTCATCAGGCAGCGGCGATCAGCGGTTCGAACGGGATGCGGTGGAGGGACTCCGCGCCGGTGTCGGTGACGACGGTCAGGGCGCCCAGCTGCAGGCCCATCCGTTCGTCCGGCGTGATCGGATTGGGCTGGATCACAATGACCATGTTGCGATCGAAGCGGCGGCCTTCCGGAGCGGGCCGCGCCTCATCCCACGGCCAGTACTCGCAGCAGGAGCGGTCCACCAGCGGCGGGTGGATATCGACGCCGTATCCGTGGACCAGGTCGTCATAGATCCGGTACCCGCGCTCACCGATGATCGCGCCTGCGCGGATGACGTCCCGTTCCGTGGCCTGCGGCCGGATCACGCCGGCGATCTGGCGGTAGGCGTCGAGGGCCGTGTCGAACAAGCGGCGCCACGGCGGAGACGGATCGGCGGCGACAAAGATCGGGCGGTGAATCTGTCCGGAATATCCCCAGTAGGAGGCGCTGATTTCCGTGATGATCACATCGCCGGGGGCCAGTCGCCGGTCGGACGGATTCTGCGCCGGAACACACCCGGTCGGATCGCTCATCGGCATCGATCGGATGAACGCAATGTGCGGCTGCCCGCCGTCACGCCGGTACGCGCCCTCCGCGATACCGGGGAGCGCATACTCCGGGATCCCCGGCCTGGCTTCCGCCGCCAGCGCATGGATCGCCTGATCGGTGAAGGCCGCGGCCCTTCGCAGCCAGCTCAGCTCTTCTGCGGATTTGACCGCCCTGAGGCGGGCGAACTCCGCCGTCACGTCCTCCACCTCCGCATTCGGCAGGGCCGTGCGCAGCGCGCGGTAGTGTTGAAACGGCAGCCCCATCGCGAAGGTCGCGTTCACGCCCACGAGCCCGAGGCGGCCGCGGTCCAGCCTGGTCGCCCGCAGGCGCGCGGCGATCGACTCCGCGGGATCGTAGCCGCCCCACTCCACCAGCGGCACCTCGCTGATCTCACGGGCATCCGGCACGTGGTTGCGTAGGCCGACGTACAACGCCGGCTCAAGAGACGGTTCGCTCGGCGCCACCAGATACGCATGGTGGAGATCGAGATGGTTGGTCAGCCAGAAGACATTGGCTTGATTGTGGCGGTTGACCCCGGAGTTGCCAAACAGGAGCAGTGCACCGAGACCGCGGCGCTGCATGAGCTCGCGCGCCAGGGTCCACCGGCGCGCCATTTCCGTCGTGGAGAATCTGGGCGCGCGCCTCTCCGCCATCTCTCGCCTATCGCGGGTGTTTCAGCTGCTCGGCCATCCAATCGGCGACGAGCGGCCGGTACTTGTAGGGGATATTGTTGCAGACGTGATTACCGTCCGGATACATCACCAGCGTCGCGTTCGGCGCCTCCGCGGCCACACGCTCCGCGTGCTGATAGGGAATGAGGCGATCCTGCTTGCCGAAGACGACCAGGAAGGGCTGCCGCACCCTGGCCAGCACGCCTGCCAGGGACAGCTGCCCCGCCTTCGCCCGCCCCTCCTGCTCGTCCTTTGCGCCGCTGTGATAGATGAATGTCTCCCGTGTGAGGGACGGCAGTTGCGCCCAGCACTCCCCGAAGTTGTACGGCCCGCCGATCGCCGCCACCGCCTTCACCCCAGGCTCGAACGCCGCCACGCGCGGCGCGTAGTATCCTCCCAGGCTCACACCCGCCACGCCGACCCGAGAGAGATCGAGCTCCGACCGGTCCGAGAGCGCGTCCAGCGCCTTGGTGACCGCCGCTTCATAGTCCGGCCGAATCTGCGTCGTGTACCCGGTTTCGCCCTGCCCGGGGCCATCCAGAGATAGGGTCGCCATGCCGCGTTCGAGAAACACGTTTTCCCAGGTGAAGAACTCCTCCTTCGTCGAGTCCAGCCCCGGGAGGAGCAGCACCAGGGGATAATGCCCGGCCGGCGACGGTCTGCGCAGATTTGCGACCATCTTCGTCTGGCCGAAGGGGATCTCCAGGCGCAGGGCGGAAGGATCCAGCAGGCTCAGCGCCGCGTAGAGCGTGCGCACCGCGCGGTCCGCTGCGATCCGCCGTTTGGTGAGATCGACCAGCCAGACGAACTTGGCAAAATGGAAGCACAGCGCCGCGCGCACGTACGCCTCGCCGGCCGTCCGTTTCAGGCGTTTTCGTTCCGCCTCCTGCGCCATCTGTTCGTGCATCGTCCCTGTGGCCACCCAGGCGTCCAACCACTGCTCCCAGCGCTCCAGCGGCGCCGTTGTCTGGACAAAGTCGTTGTAGTCCACCCCCTGCGCCACAAAGCGCGGCGCCCAGTGGGCCACGGCATCCTGGATGCGCTCGTCAGGCACGGTGGATCACGTCCTGCAGGCTTGCGCCCAGATCTGCCAGCACGACGATCGCCGCGTTGCGGCCCGGCGCGGCTGAGACCGATCCCCCCGGATGGGTCGTGCCTCCGGTTTGATAGAGTCCCGGAATGGGCAGTCGGTGCTGCGCCCATTTCGCCATCGGCCGCAGGCGGCCGGATTGGGCCGGGCTCATGTCCCCGCCGTGACAGGAACCGTGCCAGTTGTGCCGGTTGAGCCGCTCCAGGCCCAAGGGACTCTCGATCCGCGACGCGAGAATCCGCTCGCCGGTCAGATTGGGCGCGTACCGGCGCAGCTGGGCAAGGTTGGCCGCGGCCACACGGCCTTCAATCTCATCCCACTGCTGCGGCCCCTCGGGCAGTTCGTACGGTTGAAAGCCGATCACCTTCAGCGTGTGCTTGCCCTGCGGGGCGCGGGAGGGGTCGGCCGCCGTGGGGCAGACCATCAGGAGGACCGGATCGTCGGTCGCGACGACCCCGCGGTGAAATTCGCTGCCCACCCGGAGCAGGCGGTCCACAGACGTTGGGATCCCGGCGGCGACCGGCGTCACGGCCCCGCTCCCCGTCGGAAATCGCGGCGCCTCCGACGTCGCATAGTGCGTCACGAACATCGAGACCCCGGGCTGCCAGCTCTCGACCCCCTCGATAAACTCGTCTCCCCATGCCTCGCGCGGGGCCATCTGCACCAGGTGCTTGATGTGCACGGTCGAGAGCACGGCCCGGCGCGCGCGGTACGTCGAGCCGTCGTCAGTTTCCACGCCCGCACAGCGGCCCCCCTCGATGAGCAGCCGCGCCACGGATTTGCGGGTGAGAATCACTCCACCTCTCGCCTCGATGCACCGCGCCAGCGCCCGGGGCAGCGCCGCCGACCCACCCTTTGGCATCGTCCAGCTGTGGGCCTGACGACCATAGGTGATGGAGTAGGCCAGCGCGCCTGTGCCCGGCCGGTCCGGCGGCTGCACGGTCATGAACGACATCCACAGCATGAACGCCCGGGCGTGCCAGTCCTCAAATGCAGCCCGAATGACCTCCCACGCGCTTTGCGCCTGACGGCGCATCCACTTCGTCCCGTCCGGATGGCCGGCCAGGAGGTCCTCCAGCGGCGGCCCGAGTCCCACCGGGGTGTACCGGTAGGCGCCGAAGAGCCCCTTTACCGCGTCGTACTCCCGGATCATCCGGTGGAACGCATCGGCATCCCCGCGCGAGAATTTCGCGAACTCCTCGCACGTCCGGTCGAGATCCCGCCACTGCGTGAGCCAGGTGCCATCCGGGAACGGCACGTGCACCACGGGATCCGGATAGATGTACTCGAGACCGTAATCGGAGAGCCCCAGCTCATTGGCCCGTAGCGTCGGGCTGGCCTGAATGAGATTGTGCGCGGTGGAACAGGTATCGTGCCAGAATCCGGGCAGGGTCAGCTCCTCGGTCGCCGTGTCGCCGCCGATGCGCTCCCGCGCCTCGAGCACGACACAGGAGAAGCCGGCTTTCGCCAGATACGCGGTCGCCACGAGGCTGTTGTGCCCCGCCCCGGCCACGACGATGTCAAATGTGTCCAACAGAGTCCCACCTCATCGTTCTTGATCCAAATCCATTGGATCTATTGAATCCATTGAATCTGTTGAATCTCTTGAATCTCAGGAATTAGATACAACAGATTCGATAGATCCAATAGATTCAACAGATTATCCCTTGCTCGTTATCAATTGTGCCGCGTTCCCGCCCAGGATCCGCGCTTCAGCATCGGGAGGAAGCGCCAGCGCCCGCACCATGTCGACCGGGTGTTCGTCGCCCATGTCGAATGGGTAGTCGGAACCCAGCAGGACGTGCTCGGCGCCGGCAAAGGCGACCAGCGCGCGCAGGACCTCGGTATCGTGCACGACCGTGTCGAAGTAAAAGCGCCGGATGGATTCGTCCGGCGACTCCTTCACCCTGCTGCGGGCGGGCGGTTGCACCGCGTGCGCGTGGCGGAGCCGGCCGCGCAGGGATGCCAGCGTCCCTCCGCCGTGCGCCAGGACGACCTTCAGTTTCGGATGCGTCTCCAGCACTCCGGCCATCACCATGTGTGCTGCGCTGATCGTGGTTTCCAGCGGGTTCCCGACGGCGTTCCAGAGATAGTAGTCGGATAGCGCAGGCAGATCAAACCCGCGCGTCGTCGGATGGACGAAGACCACCGCGCCGGTCCCCTCGGCCGCCTCCCAGAACGGCCGGAATCGGTCGTCTCCCAGGTAGGCACCGCGGACGCTGCTTGCGATCTCCACGCCGCTCAGCCCGTAGTCGCGGAGGACGCCCTCCAGTTCGCCCGCAGCCATCGCGGGGTCCTGCAGCGGGACGGTGCCCAGCGCGCTGATGCTCCGCGGGTAGGCGCGGACCAGGTCGGCAAGCGCGGCGTTCTGAACGCGCCCGGTCCGCAGGGCATCCGGCGGCTCTGCCTCATACCGGAGCAGCGGGACCCAGGGCGACAGCACCACCCGGTCCACGCCGCGGGCGAGCTGGACGGCAAGGATCGCTTCAATATCGGCGAACTCGTGCACAACAGATCTGACCTCTCGGCCCCCGGCTTCGACCACGACGCCATCGCTGCTCCGCACGACACGGGGGCGCCACGGGTCGCCCGGCCCGGCATCGCGCAGCATGGCCGGCACGATGATATGCGCGTGGAAGTCGACGGTCACTGCCCGCCTCTACTCCGACAGCACCAGGAGCAGTGAGCCGCCGATGGTGCACAGCGCGCCTACCCAGATCCTCACTGTCACCTGCTCGAGATGCCCTCCGGCTACGCGGGGGGAGAGGAAGATCACCACCGGGACGGAGAGTTGAGAGATCGCGAGGACCACACCCACCGGTGCGCGCGCTACCGCGATCCAGCGCGCCCACACGGAAAATCCCACCAGCACCCCCGCGATGATCTTCGTCACCAGAGCACCCCGCGGCACCGGGGCGGCGGCCCGGTACGCGCGGCGCACCAGCAGCGCCGCGCCGTAGGCGATCGCGGACATCGTCATCCCCACAGCCACTCCCAAAAGCGGGGACGGCAGGCCGGCAAGTCCGTGCCGGATGAAGATCGGGCTGACGGCCCACAGCATCGCGGCGCCCAGGCCAAACCGCGTTTCGCGCCAGCCGCCTGAGGCGAGCAGACCCGGCGTGCCGGCCTCCCGCATCGATATGAGCCAGACTCCGGCAACGGTGGCCGCAATCCCCAACACCGCCGCCGCGTGGGGGATCTCGCGCAGTCCGAGCGCGGCGAAGAGCGTGCCAAACAGCGGGGTGGTGCCGATCAGGGGGCTGGTGCGCGCCGCGCCGATCCGTTTCTGGCTGGCGTTCAGCAGCGTCCAGCCCACAAAGAAATGCACGACTCCTGCTGCGGCGAAATCCAGTAGCGCCCAAGGCGGCGCCGCCCACAGCCGTGAGAGATCCTCGGTCGCCACGACGGCGCCGGCGAGCACGGCGGCGCTGGTCGCCAGCTGCAGGAACGTGGCCACGAAGACGTCCATCCCGCGAACGGCCACCCGGTTGACGGTCTGGAAGACTCCGAACCCCAGACCGGCGAGAACGGCCCACAGCGTCCCGCTCATTGAGACAGCCCGGCACCCAGGTACAGCCGGGCCACCTGGGGATCCGTCAGCAGCTGCTGCGCCGGTCCCTCCAGCCGCTCCCGTCCCAGTTCGAGCACGTACCCCCGATCCGCGATGGCGAGTGCGCTCCTCGCATTTTGTTCGACCATGAGGATCGTCATGCCCCCATCGACGCGCAGCGTTCGGATGGTGTCGAACACCACGCGGGCCATCTTCGGCGCCAGGCCCAAGGAGGGCTCGTCGAGCAGCACCATCGCGGGCTGCAGCATCAACGCGCGCCCGATCTCCAGGACCTTCTGCTGTCCTCCGCTGAGATTGCCGGCTTTCTCGGCGGACCGCTCGCGGCAGAGCGGAAACAGGTCGTAGACGCGGTCTAACCTCCGGCGCCGCTCCGCGCGGCTGCCGACCGTGTACCCGCCCATGAGGAGGTTCTCATGGACGGTCATCTCCGGGAACGCGCTGTGGCCCTGCGGCACGTGGGCAATGCCGTGACGCAGCACCAGGTCCGGGCGCAGCCCGCCGATGTCCCGACCGGCGAACCGGATCTGCCCGCTCACAGGGGTGAGCAGTCCGGAGATCGCGCGGAGCACCGTGGACTTTCCCGCCCCGTTCGGTCCGATCAGGCACACGAGTTCCCCTGTGGACACCTGCAGCGAGACACCCTGCAGCACATGCACGCCCCGCAGGTAGCCCGCCACCACCCCCTCGAGCTCGAGCAGCGCAGTCATGCGCCCAGGTACGCGTCCAGGACGGCGGGTGTCGTCTGGATCACGGCCGGCGGTCCTTCGGCGATCATTTCTCCGTGGTTGAGGACGACCACGTGATCACACAGCTCCATGACCACCGTCATGTTGTGCTCCACCACCAGAAACGTGACCCCCTCGATGTTGAGCGCCCGGATCTGCTGCATCATGAACCGGATCATCGTCGGGTTGACCCCGCCCGTCGGCTCATCGAGCAGCACCAGGTCCGGCTCGGACATCAGCACGGCGGCGAACTCCAGCAGTTTCTGCTGGCCGAACGACAGCTTCCGCGCGGGGTCGTCCTTCAGATGAACCAGGCCGAACCGGTCCAGCAGCCCCAGCGCGCGGTCTTCTTCATGCCGGTACATCCCCGGGCCCAACAGCGGTACCAGTCCCACCTGGCGCACCGGCACGATCATGTTCTCCAGGACGCTGAGATCCCAGAACAGACGGGTGATCTGAAACGTCCGGGACAACCCCCGGTGACACACCTGGTGAGGCTGCATCCTGGTGATCCGCTGCCCCCGCAGGAACACCTCCCCGCGGTCCGGCGGATAGATGCCGGTGATTAGGTTGAACAGCGTGGTCTTGCCCGACCCGTTCGGTCCGATCAGGCCGGTAATGCCGCCCCCTCGGACCTCCAGCGTGCAGTCCCGCACCGCCGCAATCCCGCCGAACCGCCGCTCCAGTCCTTCTGTGCGCAGCAGGGCGCTCACGGGTGGCCCCGCGAGGCCAGCTGCTCCGCCACCGACCGGGCGGACTCAAACGCCGAGGATGAGCGGCGCCGGCGGGCCAACCAGTCACCGCCGGTGGGGAGGATGCCGCGCGGGAGGAACAGGATGATCAGCAGCATGAGCGCCCCGAACACAGCAATGTGCGCCTGGCTGCTGCCGAATCGAAACAGGATGAGATCCGCCGCGGGAACCAGGATGAACGCCCCCAACACCGGTCCCCACAGCGTGCCCACCCCCCCGAGCATCGTAAACAGAATCATGTCTACGCCGATCAGGATGTCGAACGCGAAGATCGGACTGATGTGTGTCGTGTGATAGGACCAGATGCCCCCACTCAACCCCACGAAGTATGCGCTGATGGCGAAGGCGGCCACCTTGTACAGCGTGGTGTGCACGCCGACCATTTCGGCCTTGCCTTCATCGTCGCGGATGGCCAGCAGCCCGAGCCCGAACCGGCTGCGCCGGATGAAACCGGACACGACGAGTGAGACGATCAGGCAGCCCAGCATATAGTAAAAGAACGGCATCCGGCTGAATTGCGGGCTCCAGGGGGGAAGCGGCTGGCTGAGCCCAGGCGCCCCCTCGGTGATCCCCCGGAGGTTCAGGGCCAGGATGCGGAAGATCAGCAGCATGGCAATGGTGGCGATCACAAACGCGGAGCCGCTGGTCCGCAGCATGATCCAGCCCAGCACCCCCGCGGCCAGCATCACCGCGATGGCCAGGACGGGGGCGCTCCACAGCGGGTTCCAGCCCAGCCGGTTCGCCGCAATCGCTACCAGATACGCGCCGAGCCCGTAGAAGGCGCTGTGGCCCAGAGACTTGTATCCGGTATAACCTCCCATGATATTCCAGCTGGTGGCCATGGTCGCGCCCATCAACACGTTGAAGCCCAGCACGTGATAGTACGGCTCTCGCAGCAGCCAGGGGTAGGCCAGCAGCAGCCCCAGCGCCCCCAGCGGCCACCAGCGAGCACCGCGCACCGTCATGCCTCCCGCGTGCGGGCGCCGAGCAAGCCCTGCGGCCGGAAGACCAGCGTCACGAAGAGGACCAGGTAGAACACAATCGGCGACAGGTAGGTGGTGATGGTCACCGCGGCCACCGCTTCCACCACTCCCATGATCAGCGCGGCCAGCAGGGCCCCCGGCAGGCTGCCCATGCCCCCCAGCACGATGATTGACAGCATCTTGGAAATCCAGGCCTCATGACTGCTGGCATTGAACGTCCAGATGAGGCTGAACACCGCCCCGCCGGCCGCGACCGTCGCGAGCCCCAGCCCGAAGGTCAGCGCCTGCACCCGTGCCACGTCGACGCCGACCAGCTGCGCGGCATCCCGGTTTTGAATGGTCGCCCGGATGGCACGGCCCAGGTCGCTGCGGGTGAGGATGACGAACAGTATCCCCAGCACCACCACGGCCGCCGCGCAGCCGACGATGCGGACGATCGGCAACCGCAGCGAGAGGTCTCCCAGGGCCAGCGTCACCACCTCGCCGGTGTATGCGGTCCGCACCGAGCGGCCGGTGGATTTCCACAGCGCGCCCATCGTGCCTTCCAGGGTGACCGCCAGCGCAAACGTCACCAGCACGAGAAGTCCGGGCTCCTGCCGCACCCGTGAGAGGACATACCGCTGGGCGCACGCGCCCAGCGCGAAGAAGGCCGGCGCAAGGAGCACAATCGACAGGATCGGGTCGAGCCGGTAGGCGGTGAACAGCCAGTAGGCGAGGTACGCGCCGAGAATCAGAAAGGCGCCGTGCGCGATGTTGATGACCCGCATCACGCCGAAGATCAGCGTCAACCCTGCGGCCAGCAGGGCGTACACTCCGCCGGTCAGCAGGCCGACGGCGGCCACCTGCACCAGCACCGGCAGCGGCGGCAGGCTCATCGCCCGGCTACCACCTGGGCTTCGGCCAGACGGGCGCCCCCTCCGCGCGGTTGTCCGGGGCGACGATGAGGAACCGGTTGCCGCGCCACTGCAGCAGCATGAAGCTCCCCTTCGGCCGGCCGACCGCGTCGAAACTCAGCGGTCCGACAATCGTCCGGTAGGTCCCCCGGTGGAGCTCCTCGATGAGCTGCTTGTTGTCGAGCGATTTGACCTTCTCGACCGCCTGCTGCAGCACCTGACCCACCGTGAAGGCGTTCGCGGCATCCTCGGCGATATCGTCGGGCTTTCCCCCGAACACCTTGACGAACGTGGACACGAATTCAACGTTTTGGTAGTCCTTGGCCCCGGGGAACCAGGAGATGGCGGCAAAGATCCCTTCCGTCGAGCGCCCCAGCGCCTCGCGGAACGGTCCCGGCAGCGATGGGCCGGTGGTGAAGAACGCGCCGCGGGGCTGGTAGCCCGCTTCACGATACGCCCGGATCTGGCCGACGGAATCTTCCAGCACGGTCCCGCCGACGATGAGATCGGGATTCAACGACGCAACCTTGGCCGCAATGGCAGAGAAATCGGTCGTGTCCGGCGCATACACCTCATTCAGCACGAGCCGGATCTTGCCGTACTCGGACAGCAGGTTCTTCAGGCGGGCCATCACGCCGAGCGTGAACGGATCGTCCTGGCTGATGACGGCATAGGTTTTCGGACGCGCATTTTCTGGGAGTGCGAGGATGTACTTCGCGAAGGGATCGGCCTGCCGGTCACCGGCCGCCGGCTGGGCAAAGAAGATGTTGCGGAGGCCGCGGTTGAACACCCCCGGCGCGCCTCCTGCGGGTTCCACGAACGCATACCCGTACCGGGCGGCGACCTCCGAGGTGGGAATCACCAGGAAGCTGCTGAACGGCCCGACCACCAGGTCGACCTTGTCCACCGTGATGAGCTTCTCGTAGTCGGACACCGCGGTGCGTTGGTCACTGGCGTTGTCCAGCACGGTCAGCTGGACCGGCCGTCCCAACAACCCGCCCTTCTCGTTGACCAGGCGGACCCAGACTTCGTACCCCTGCTTGGCCGCACTCCCGGGTTCGCTGAAGCGCCCGGTCAGCGGCAGTGACGCGCCGATGCGAATCGGCGCCTGCGCGGTCGCGTGATAGCTTCCCAGGAGTACAGCGACCGCCGTCACCACGGCAACAATCAGCACGACACGTTTCATCCCCCACCCCTCCCCATTGAGTCCGGTTCCTTGAGCGACCAGCTGTGGCGTGGTCCTACCTTTCGTTACGACGGAGTGTCTCCCGCCCGCTCGATGAGATCCGCCAGAGTCGACAAGAATTCGGCTCCCCGCGCGCCATCGACCACACGGTGATCGCAGGTGAGCGTGAGTGTCAGCGCCGGCCGGACGGCGGGCGCTCCGGACACCGCGACGACCCGATCCGCAATCCGCCCGATGCCGAGAATCGCCGCCTGGGGAGGGTTCACGATCGCCGCGACCGCGTCGACCCCGAACATCCCCAGGTTGCTGATGGTGAATGTCCCTCCCCACACGTCCTCCGGCCGGAGCCGGCCGGCCTGCGCCCGCGTGACCAGGTCATGGCGGGTCCGCGCGACGTCCTCAGCGCTCAGCTCGTCGGCGCGCTGAATGACTGGGACGACCAGACCGTCCTCGGTGGCCACGGCAATGCCGATGCCGAGTTTCGGCTGGCTGACGATACGCCCGCTGTCCCACCGGGCCGACAGGCGTGGGTGTGCCCGGAGTGCGCGCGCGGTGAAGACCACGATCAGGTCCGTGTATGTCACCGCGGGCACGGCCGCCGCCAGTGCGCGCCGGCGCTCGACGAGCCCGTGGGCTTCGACCTCGCGGGTCAGGTAGAAATGCGGGACGGCGCTCCAGGCCTGGGCGAGCCGTTCGGCCATCGTGCGCCAGGCCTCGCTCATCGAGATCTCGGCCGTCTGCGCGGGTGATCCGCTCGCGGCCATGACGTCTGCGGTCGTAATTTCTCCGCCGGGTCCCGAACCGGTCAGCCCCGATAGATCGACGCCTCGCTCGTGGGCAAGCCGCCTGGCTTTAGGGGAGGCCGGCGGACGCACGGACGCCTGCGGAGCAGCGGCCGGCAGGGATTCTCCCGCCCCGAGAATGTACGCGATGATCTGGCCGACGGGAACCTCCTGGCCAGGCTGCGCGCGCACGCCGGCCAGCACGCCCGACGCCGGAGCCTCGATCTCGGCGGTCACCTTGTCCGTTTCGATCTCCATGAGGGACTGGCCCTTGACGACCGCCTGGCCTTCGGCCGCGAGCCACCGCAGCACCTTGCCGGTGTCTTGAGCCATCCCGAGCGCCGGCATGATGACGCTGGTCGGCATCAGGCCCGGACCTTGCTCCCTTCCTGTCGCGCGCTGCCGACGACCGCGTCCAGGGTAGCGCCCGGCTTGCGGTTGAGGTTGGACTGCGTCTCCCGGGTCGCCGGCAGCGGACCCGCCGCGGTGTGGTAGCGCGTGCCGGCCACCAGTAGCTGTTCCGCCGGGAACCGGGTAATGATCTCGCAGCCGTTCTTGGTGACGACGAGCTGTTCTTCAATCCGGGCCGCGGACCACCCGTCCGCGGCCGGCCAGAATGTCTCCAGCGCGAACACCATTCCCTCTTCAATGACTTCAGGGTAGTCGAGCGACACCAGCCGGCTGAAGATCGGCTTCTCCCAGATGGACAGCCCGACGCCGTGCCCGTACTGCAGGGCGAACGCCGCCTCTTCATTGGCGAACCCAAACTCCTGCGCTTTGGGCCAGACCTTCACGACGTCCGCGGTCGACACACCGGGCTTGATCAGGCTGATCGCGTCGTCCAGGTATGCCCGGCAGCGCGTGTAGGCGTCGACCTGCGCCTGCGACGCGCTGCCGACGGCGAAGGTCCGGTAGTAGCAGGTGCGGTAGCCCATGAAGCTGTGCAGGATGTCGAAGTAGGCAGGATCTCCGGGCCGCAGCACGCGGTCGGTGTACACGTGAGGGTGCGGATTGCAGCGCTCACCCGAGATCGCGTTGACCCCTTCGACGTGCTCAGAGCCCAGGTCGTAGAGGACCTTGTTGACCAGCCCGACGCACTCGTTCTCCCTCATGCCGGGGCGCATCGTGCGGTACAACTCCTCGTACGCGGCGTCCACCATCATGCACGCCGTGGCCAGCAGGGTGATCTCATCCTGGGTCTTGATCTTCCGCACTTCCTGCATCAGGCGCTGCCCGTCGACCACCGTGATGCCCTCCGCCTTGAGCGCCTCCAGCACCGGAATCTCGACCACATCGACGCCCAGCGGCTGGCGGTGCAATTTCCGCTGCTCCAGCTCGATGCGGATCTTGTGGGCGACGTCTTTCGCCCGCTCCGGATACGCGCCGCGCAGCGTCGAGATGCCGGCGCGCGACCGCTCCCCCAGCCAGGGGTTGTAGAGCTGGTGGTGGCGCGCCGCCGACCCGAAGTCCCAGAGAATGGGCTCGTCGCCGCGCGGGAGGAGGGTGAACCGGACCAGCTTGTCCATCGCCCACGTCCCGATGTGGGTGGCGGTGATGTACCGGATGTTGTTCATGTCAAAACACAGCAGCGCTCCCAGCTCGGATGCGTCGAGGAACGTCTTGACCCGGGCCAGGCGCTCGGTGCGAAGCCGCTCGAAGCTTACCCGCTCCTCCCAGTCCACTCCCATCTGCCCGAACGTCTTGATGCCCATCGGTCTCCCCTCCCTTACGCTTTCCCGCACAACACCCTCGCCGCGGCGACGACGGCCTCGGGCGTCGGGACCGTCAGATCTTCGAGGACCGGTGAGAATGGCACCGGAACATCCATCGCGCCGATCCGCGTCACCGGCGCGTCGAGGTAGTGGAACGCTCCTTCGCCGATCGCCGCGGCGATCTCGGCGGTGACCCCAAAGCGCTGGTAGCCCTCGTCCACGACGATGCACCGGCTGGTTTTCTTGGCCGACTCGACCAGCGTCTCCACGTCCAGCGGCACCGTGGTCCGGGGGTCGATGACTTCGGCGCTGATGCCGTCCTGTTCGAGCAGCTCGGCTGCGCGTAGCGCCACCTGGACCATGCTGCTGGTGGCGACCACGGTGACGTCGGCGCCGGGGCGCTTGACGTCGGCGAGCCCAAAGGGAATCGTGTAGTCTCCCTCGGGCACCGCCCCTTTGAGCTGGTACATCATCTTGTCCTCGAAGATCACCACGGGGTTGTTGTCGCGGATCGCCGTCTTCCACAGTCCTTTCGCGTCATAGGGGGTCGACGGGAGCACCACCTTCAGGCCGGGGATGTGGCTCACCCAGGCATGCAGGCTCTGGCTGTGCTGGGCGGCCGAGCGCCGCGTCGCTCCCATCGTAGTGCGGATCACCAGCGGGACCGCCAGCTTGCCGCCGGACATGTAGCGCACCTTGGCGGCCTGATTGGCGATCTGGTCCATCGCCAGCGTGATGAAGTCCCCGAACATGATGTCCACGACCGGCCGCAGGCCGGTCATCGCCGATCCCACCGCCAGCCCCGTGATCCCCGCCTCCGAGATTGGCGAGTCGACCACCCGGTCCGGCCCGAACTCCTCCACCAGCCCCGAGAGCACCTTAAACGGCGTCCCCGCTTCGGCCACGTCTTCACCGATGATGAACACGGTGGGGTCGCGCCGCATTTCCTCCGCCAGCGCCTCCCGCACGGCCTGCGCGAACGTAATCTCACGAACGGCGACGGCCACCTGCTCCCTCAAGTCGTAAGACCCCCTAACTTCAATCTGTTGAATCTATTAAATCTATCGAATCTATTGGATCCAACAGATTCAACAGATCCAGTGGATTCAATAGATTACTCAGTTATGTCGTGTTAGGCATAGACATCCTGCGTGACCTCGCCGGGATCAGGATACGGCGCCTCGAGCGCCGCCTGCAGGCCCGCGGCGATCGCCGCGCGCACCTGTTGTTCGACGCGCTGCAGATCGGAGGGGCCGGCCAGCTTCTCTGCCGACAGCCACGCGGCGAGGATCGTGATCGGATCGCGTTCGGCCCGCCAGCGCTGCTCCTCATCCCTGCTGCGATAGTACGCGCGGTTGACATCCCCTACATGGTGGCCCATGAACCGGTAGGTGTGGCACAGCAGGAACGCCGGGCCTCCCCCACCCCGGGCCCGTTCCACGAGCTCGCCCGCAGCGGCCACCACCGCCCGCGCGTCCTGACCGTCGACCTCCACGGCCGTCAGGCCGAATGCACGCGGCCTCGCCAGGATCTCACCCGCGGTGGTTTCGCGGTAGGACGTGTATTCATTGTAGAGATTGTTCTCGCAGACGTAGACGACGGGGAGCGTCCACAGCGCGGCCATGTTCATAACCTCGTAGAGCACGCCCTGGCCGAGCCCGCCTTCCCCAAAGAAACACACCGCCACGCGGCCGGTTCCCGCGCGCTTCACGGAGAAGGCCGCGCCGGTGGCAATGCCGGCGCTCCCGGCGACGATGGCGTTGGCGCCCAGGTTGCCCCGCTCTTGATCGGCGATGTGCATCGACCCGCCCTTGCCGCGGCAGTACCCGTGCGCTTTGCCGAGGAGCTCGGCAAACATCCGGTCCACCGCGGCGCCCTTGGCCAGGCAGTGCCCGTGCCCGCGGTGGGTTGACGTGATGTAGTCGTCGGGCCGCAGCACGGCGCAGACGCCGGCGGCGACGGCCTCCTGCCCGATGTACAGATGCGCCAGGCCCGGCATCTTCGCTGAGGTGTAGAGCTCGTTGACCTGTTCCTCGAAGAGACGGATCCGCACCATCTGAGCATACACGTCCAGCCACTGGTCCCGGTTCATCGCGTGGACCCCTGGACGCGCGTCTCCGCCTTCTGGTCCCCGGTCCCAGGTCCCTGATCCCTGGCGTGCAGCCCCGCCAGGCGCGCGAGCACGTCGAAGACCACGGCAAAATCCTGCTCTCCCAGGCCCAGCCCGCGGGCGGCTGAGAGCATCTCGTTGGCGACCGCGGTCGCCGGCAGCGGCACCGACGTCTGTTTCCCCAGCTCGAGCGCCAGATTCAAATCCTTTTGCATCATGCCGACGTCGAACCAGGCCTCCTCTGGCATCCGCAGCACAAACGGACCGCGGTACTTGACCATGGGAGACGCGATGACGCTGTTCAGCAGCACCTCGACCGCCGTCTCGCGGGGAATGCCGTTCTTCTCCGCCAGCACCACGGCCTCGCTGAACGCCAGCATCTGCACGGCCAGACTCAGATTGGTCGCGATTTTCATCAGCACGGCCTGGCCGTTGCCGCCGACATAGGTGACCTTCGGCCCGATGTCCAGCAGTATCGGTCTGACGCGTTCGGCCACCGCGGGATCCCCGCCCACCATGATCGACAGCCGGCCTTCTTCTAGCGTGCTGACACTGCCCGACACGGGAGCATCGAGCATGCCGGCGCCCCGCGCAGCAGCGAGTCGTGCCAGCTCGCGGCTGGCCGCGGGGCTGACCGTACTCATGTCAATGTACACCTTCCCCGGACCCAGACCCGCGATCAACCCATCGGGACCGCTGGTCACGGCGCGGAGCGCAGCGGTGTCGGTGAGCATCGTGAACACGACGTCCACGGAGGACGCCACCGCACGCGGGGTGCCCGCCCACGTCATCCCGGCGTCGATCAACCACTGCGCCTTGGCTTTCGTCCGGTTGTATCCGGTGACGGCATGTCCTGCGGCGAGGAGGCGCCTGGCGATCCGTCCGCCCATCACACCCAACCCGACGAAGCCGAGGCTAGCCATGGACCCGAGCGTCCTGGGCGAGGTCCCAGGGGTGCCCGAACGCGTCCTGGTACACCAGGTCCTCCAGCGGGCGCCGCTCCCACTCCGGCGTCGCCGCCGGAAATCCGAACGCCATGACGCCGGCCAGATCCCACGTGCGCGGGCAGTCAATGAGGGCTTTCACCTTTTCCTCGATCCAGTGCGTGACCAGCGTGGCGCCCAGCCCGAGAGCGCACGCCATGACCCACATATTGGTGGCTGCGAGGCCGGCGCCGTGCATATGAGTGGCCTCCCCGTGAATATGCGGACCACCCCGTGCCGGGTCGACCACCAGCGCCACCGCGAGGGGCACGGTGCGCCAGTCAGGATGCTCGGTAAACCCGGCTCCGTAACGCGGGAACCAGTGGGCTGAGATGCGCGCCGACTCCTCGGCGAGCTCCTGCAGACGGGACAGGCGGTCGGGATCGCGGATCACCACGTACCGCACCGGCTGGAAATTCCCGGCCGAGGGCGCCCACTGGGCGGCCCGCAGGATCTCGAAGAGATGCGGCCGCGGCACCGGGGTCGGGGCAAATCGTATCACAGCCCGACGGGCGAGCATCGCCTCTCTCAGATCCATCAGCGGCGCGGCCTCGGTGGGACTCCGCAGAATCTCATCGGACGCTGTGGCGCCGAAGGAGTCGGCGAACACAAGGTCTTGGAGCGGGAGGCGGCTCAAGGAGATTTCCAGCACATCGGGATTGATGCGGCGCAGATCGGGGTAGCCCGCTCCCATCACGCCGACGACATCCCATGTGAACGGTACGTCGAGCAGCTGCTTCAGTTTTTCACTGGAGAAATGCGAATAGATCACCAGACTCAGGCTGTGGTACCGGGCTGCCAGCGCCAGGTACTCGGTCGCACCCGCCGCCGCAAGGTGATGATCCCAGGTATGGTGGATGTGCTGGGGGACTTCGGCGAGCGACGCGCACACGGCGATGCACCACGGGGTGGCCAGCCAGTTCTGGATGTACCCGCGCAGCCCGGTGGGTTTGAACAGAGACTCCCAGTGGTTCGAAATGTCCTTCGACTCGCGCGTGAGCCGGTACAGGCTCGCCTTCACCGCCGGGTCGTCCACCATGATGTAGCGGACCGGATGGCTGTCCTCGGGAGCCGGAGCCCAGCGTGCCGTCTCCATGACCGACATCCGCACCATCGAGTCAACCGGCAGCTCCTTGAACGCGCGGAAGGTCCGGCGCGTGAGGATCCCCCGGCGCGCATCAGGGCGCGGTTCCAGACTGACATATGGCGAGGCAAGAAGGTTGGTCGCCATATGACCGCACATTTCTGCGCAGCCCCCGTCGTTCCTCGTCACGGTGGCGGTCCAGGAGTCGGGCGGCGCCGCGGGAAATTCCATCTTCATGCCTGCCGCTCCCGCTCTCTCGCTGGTGCACCTGACGCAGCCTCCGAGATCATCTGGGCCGGCGCGGCCTCCGCTGCTGCTTTTGTTGCACGGACTCGGCAGCCATGAAGGCGACCTGATGGGCCTGGCGCCGTATCTGGACGCGCGGTTTTTCATCGTCAGCGCGCGCGCACCGCTGGAGCTCGGGCCGGGGATGTACGCGTGGTTCCAGGTAATGCTGGATCCCGTCGCACCGGTCATCAATCCCGACGACGCCGAGCACAGCCGGGTCCTCCTGCGCCGGTTCATCGACGAGGTCATCGACACGTATGACGTCGACTCCGAGCGCATCTACCTCCTGGGATTCAGCCAGGGCGCCATCATGAGCCTGTCACTGGCCTTGACCCATCCGGACCGGGTTGCCGGCGTCGTGGCGATGAGCGGCCGTGTGCTGCCCGAGGTGCTGCCCCAGATCGCCTCGCCGGACGCGCTGAGGGGTCTCCCCATCCTGGTCGTCCACGGGACGGACGATCCCGTCCTTCCCGTCCACCACGGCCGGGCCTCGCGTGACCTCCTCGCCCGGCTTCCCTGTCTCCTGACCTACCGGGAGTACGCGATGGGGCATCAAGTGACCGAAGAAAGCCTGGCCGGCGTAGTGGCCTGGCTCCGTGCGCGCCTGGACGAACCGACCCGGCGGCGTCTACCTCCGGCGCCGGAGGGCACAAAGGAATAGGAAAGTACCCGGCACGCAACTTGCTCTATAGTGGAAAAGGTGCGTCCCCCACATGACCGTCGTTGAATTGAAGGAATTCGAGAGCCTCGAGCATCTCCAGTCCCTGTTTCGGGATCCTGAAGCCCAGGAACGGCTGCAGCACCTCGGCGTCCGCACTGCGCTCGTGGCGACTTGGGACGGCCTGCTCATCGACTCCGTGATCTGCGACGATGAGCCGGTTGAACTGGAGGCCCTGGCCGCCAACGCCGCCGCCGCCCTCCAAATGTCTCATACGAACGGCGCCGCACGGGGTCGCGTGGAGGGCATCCTGGCCGAGTTCGATAGCGGGTCCGCCGTGATCGTCGACCCCGTAGGGGACAACTCGCTGGTCGCGTTTGTTACCCGCCAGACGTCGGACGTCGCGCAGCTGCGGAAGGACCTCCGGTCCCTGGCTCACCGCCCGCTGGAAGTCGATGCAGCCCGACCGGCAGATTTCGGAATCCGTGAGGCAGTGGAGACGCCGGTCACCCCGGCGCCTGCCCGGCCTCCCGCGCCCGCTCATCGCCAGGTGTCTCCCGCGGCCGCGCAGCCTTCACGCGCGGCCCCGCCGCATCCGGTCCCGGTACGGGTGGACAGAACGCCTGCTCAGGCACCGCGGCCGGCGACGGCCACCGTCCGTGAGATCGTGCGCAGCACTCCTGCGGGCCGCCGGGTCATTCTTAAGCAAGCCAGCCTGGATGCTGCCGGGTTCGCCGCCACGGCCACGGTGGAGCTGTCGTACGACGGGGAGAAAATTGTCGGCAAAGCGGTTGCCCGCAACGACTCGACCCAATATCTCTACGTGGCGGCCGAAGCGGCTGTACGCGCCGTGTCTGCGCTGCTGCCTCCAGGCTACGGCATCGTCCTCGAGCACGTGACGCCCGTGGCATCCGAGGCCGACAAGACCATCAAAGCCATCAGCGTCAAAGTCTTGTTCCTGACCCCGGCCGGGGAGCAGACGCTGCTTGGCATCGCGAAGATTGTCGGCGACGAGCCGGTGGCAGCTGCGAAGACCGTCCTCTCCGCCGTCAACGCCAGCCTCGAGGCCCTCCTGAACGAAGCCGGCGGCCGCGTGCACTAGCGTCACCGTAGCTCCGACGCGCCGAGCCAATCCGAACATTCGGGCGTTGCTTCTCGTAAGAGGTTCAGAACATCGATGAAGCGCCGTCGCCGGACTGGGTGTCTACGGGCGATCGCCGTTGTCCTCAGCCTCTTCGTTCTCACGACCCCCGCCACCGCGCAGTCGTCGGTCTCCGAGGAGCAGGAACTCGCCGTCGGCCGCGCGGTGGCCGCCGAGCTCATTACGCAGTTCGGCGTCGTCGCCGATCCGGGATGGCTCGCGTTCCTCACGCAGGTCCGCGACCGGCTGCTCCCGTTTTCCGGCCGGCCGGGCGTGCCGTATCAACTCTTGATCCTGGATACGCCAATCCCGAACGCCATCAGCACGCCGGGGTACGTCTTCGTGACCCGCGGGATGCTCCGGTTGGGATTGGATACTGAGGGATGGGCGTTCGTCCTCGCCCATGAGATGGCGCACACGGCGAAGCGCCATGTGGCAGCCTACATCGTGCGATCCAACGTCAGCACGGTGATCGCGATCGTCGTCGCCATCCTGACCGGCGACCGGACCACGGTGGATCTGGTCCGCCTCCTGCTGGATGTCTCGCTCCTGGGCTTCTCCCGCGAGAAAGAGAGCGAGGCCGACATCGAAGCGCTCAGGGTGCTGGTGGAAGCGGGATTTGACCCGGCCAAGGCGGCGCAGACGCTGGCCTGGTTCAACGAGGCGACCGGCCACAGGCAGGAACGCACGCACTGGGCCGGAACGCATCCGGGCTTTCTGGACCGGATCAGCGCCGTCAACACCGCCTTTGCGGCCTTCCCGTCACGCGGGCTGCCCCTGCGGGTGTGGTACTACGCGCACAGGACCGAGGTGGGCGGACTGGCCGTCTCCCCGACACGGCTGATAGAAATTCCCGATGCGTGGATTCTCACGCTGACCCTGGAGAATGCGACCGGCGCCACCGGGACCGTCTTCGCTCCGCAGGCGGCGCTCTCGGGCCCTGACGGCGATCTCGCCATCCGGTTTCTACGCTCGACACTTCCCGGCGACGTCGCGCCGCAGAGAACGGTCACCGGAACGCTGGCGTTTGAGAAGATCTCACCCAGACGTCCCGCGCTCCTGATGCTGCCTGTGCTGTTCCCTGACCAGCGGGTAGATCTCCGGACCGACTTGACGGCGGGCGGCCCGTACACGCCCGACCCCTCCCCAACCCCGTTGCCCAGCCCCCCGGCGGCGCCGTAGGACCCGATCGAGATGCCTGGGGCTACGCCGGACGCGGGTGCTGCGAGAGCCAGTCGGTCACGTCACCTGCGTTCTTGTCGGGCGGAAACACCGGGTAAAACACATGCTCGATGGAGCCATTCCGCACAATGAGCGTGAGGCGTTTGAGGTAGGTCCGTCCCTCAACCGCAAAGGTCGGCAGGCGCAGCGCGCGGGCAAACGACAGCGACGCGTCACTCAGCACCTCATAGGGCAGCCGCAGCCGCTGGACCGCCTCCCGCTGGTCGGCGGTGGTTTGCGTGCTGAGACCGTACACGGCGACCCCAAGCGCCTGAAGGTCCTGGTAGTGGTCGCGGAACGCGCAGGACTGCGGCGTACACCCGCGCGCTCCGGGGATCTGGTCCCACCCTGGAGGCGACGGCTCGTGAGGTTTGCCCGTCGCCGGATAGCAGAACACCACGGTCCGCCCCGGGAGCCCCGCCACATCGATCATCCGGTTCGCGGTTGAGGGAAGCGGGACAGACGGCACGCGCATCCCACGGAGATGATCCGATGCTCCGTCGTCGGCGGGAACGGGGAGATCGGATGGCAGCCCGTACACGTTGTCGGTCCGCGCCATCACGCACCTCTGATCAAAAGTGCAATTCTACGCCGGCGACAAACCCGTTGAAGGTCGTGCTCGTCGTGCCGCCGCCCGACCAGTTGATCTGATAGGTACCGCCGCGATACCCCGCAAAGATGGCCGTGACAGGCGTCGGCGAGAGGAGCAGGGTGATTTCGTATTCGTTGCCCGACCCGCTGCCGCTGTATTGCTGTGGGGGCACCGCCAGGGAGGGGAGTGCGAAGTCCGCCCGCGCGGTCATCGACGGAATCAGGGTGTAGCTGCCGCGCAGCACGGCACGCGAGGCTGACGCGACCACCTCCACCCCGAGCCGGCTGCCCTGGGTCTGCAGGGCCATCGTGTCTGACGCCGATGGACCGCTCGCGTTGGCCAGCAGCCCACCGTACCCGCCGAACGCGGCGAGACTGAACGCTCCCGTCCGCAGCCCCACGCGCAGCATGGAATCGGCCACAAACGTGTTCCCGGTGGCCCCGGCCAACCCTCCGCCGCCGAAACTCAGGTTCGCGACCGACCCGTATCGCACGTCCGTCTGCAGGCTGACCAACGGCGCCATCGGCTGATCGAAGCGAAACCCGAACATCGTCGCGTTCCACGCGAACGTCCCGGTCGGCGTCCCATAGGCGAACTCGGCCGGCCAGACCGTAAACTGGCTCGCGGCCTCGGAGTGATCTGGGACCATACCGATCATCACGAACGCGGCGACCAGTACGGTAATACGCATAGCCATGATCTCCCACCTCATCGGCGACATACGGATGCGGGGGGCCGCCGGGTTCACCGCGACGTCCCCTCAGGAGGGTCATTCCCGCGCCCCCGCTCCGGTACGCCGCCTAACTACCGGGCCATCCAGGTCCGGCGAAGGCCCAGGTAGGAGGTGTTGGGCCAGTGCTCGAAGCCGCGCACCGTCCTGCGCACGGCCTCAAACTGCGTCGAATGGAAGAGAAACACCATGGGCACCGTCTCCAGCAGGCGGACCTGCGCCTGGTCGTAGATGCGTTTGCGCTGCGCCTCGGCGCTCGCCGCCCTCCCCTCGTCCATGAGCCGGTCGAACTGCGCGTCGGAGTAGTTCACCAGATTGAGGCCGGCGCCGGTGCGGAAGTTGTTGTACAGGAAGTCGTCGGGATCGCTCTGGCCCGAGGTCCCCAGGATCGTCAGCGCGTATTTCTTCTGAAACACGGTGGGCAGGTAGACACTCCAGTCTGCGGCGGTCAGCTTGAGCCGGATCCCCGCCTTCCCCAGCTGGGCCTGGATGAGCTCCGCGGGTGTGCGAAGAAAGTCGTAGGTGCTCGTCACGTACAGCTCGGCATCGAACCCGTTCGGGTGGCCGGCTTCGGCCAGCAGGCGCCGGGCGCGGTCGGCATCCGCCTTCTCGTATGGGTTGCGCGCGAAGGTGTAGAAGTTGCCTGGCGGGATCACGGTGCCGGTGGCGACCATCCCCCCCACACCGAACAGGGCGGTGTCGACGATCTCTTTCTTGTCAATCGCCCACGCCATCGCCTGGCGCACTTTCACGTTGTCGAACGGCGCGACCTGGTTGTTCATGTAGAGGCCCCGGAAGTTGGCGGAGAGCCCGCCCACGACTTCGACGTTGGGGTCGGCCTGCAGCGCCTTCACTTCGGACGCGGGCACGTACTCGATCCAGTCGACCGATCCGGCCCGCAGCGCTGTGGCGCGGGCAACGGCATCGGGCAGGAAGACAAACTCGATGCGGTCCAAGTAGGGCAGCCGGCGGCCGGTCACATCCTGCTCCCAGTAGTCGCCGCTGCGAACAAGCACTAAGCGCTGCTGCGGGGTGTATCCCACGAAGCGGAACGGGCCCGTCCCGACCGGATCTTTGTTCATATCGCCGTCCCGCTGAACGACCTCCTTCGGCACTACGACGTTCGTCGACAGCGCCAGCTTGGCCAGCAGCGGGCTGAACGGTCGCTTCAATTTGAACACAACCGTGTAGGGGCCCGTGGCGGCGACGGAGTCCACCTCTGCGAAATCGCCCGCACGCGGCGACTTCGTGTTCGGATCGCGGATCCGGTTGATGGAGTATGCGACGTCGTCCGCCGTCATCGGCCGGCCGTTGTGGAATTTGACATTGCGCCGGATCTGGAACGTCCAGGTCAGGCCGTCCTCCGACGCCGTCCAGGACTCCGCGAGACCCGGCACGATCCGCCCCTGGGAGTTGATCATCACCAGGGTGTCGTAGACGTTCTCCATCATGTTGCGGGTCGCCGTGGCTGTCGTCAGATGCGGGTCCAGACCGACCGGGTCGGTCTGCATGCCGGCGCGCAGCATCCCGCCGTACCGCGGACCCGGAGTCTGGGCCGCCGACGGCTGGAGCGCACCGCAGAACACGACACCTACCAGGACTACCAGGAGCACGTTGCGCATGTCCGTCCCTCCTCACCCGTAAGTGGAATCTCCTACCGTCCAGCCACGTGCGGATCGAACGCATCGCGGATGGCATCACCCAGCAAGTTGAACCCCAGCACCGTGGTTGTAATCGCCAGCCCGGGCCCGATCGCCGGCCAGGACGAGAAGGTCATCACGGCCCGCCCCTCGGCAATCATCTGTCCCCAGGTCGGGGCGGGCGGCTGGGTCCCCAGCCCCAGAAACGAGAGCGCCGCCTCGGCAAGAATCGCGAGCGCGAGCCGCAGCGTGGCCTCCACGATGACCGGCGCCACCGCGTTGGGCAGCACGTGGCGGACGAGCACGCGGGCGTCCCCGGCGCCGATGACCCGGGCCGCGTCGACGTACTCTTCGTGGCGCACCGTCAGGACCGCCGCCCTCGCGACCCGCGACAGCGGGGCCGTATACACGACGGCGATCGCCAGCACGACATTCCAGAATCCTCCGCCCAGGAACGCCAGGAGACCGATGGCCAGCAGGATCGCGGGAAATGCGAGCAGCACGTCGGCCAGACGCATCATGCCGGCATCGAGCCACCCGCCCCAGTATCCCGACACAGCGCCGACGGTGCCCCCCACCGCCAGCGCGAGGCTCACCGAGAGCAGTCCCACCGCCAGCGAGATGCGGCCGCCGTAGAGGACGCGCGCGAGCGTATCCCGGCCGTAGATGTCGGTGCCCAGCACGTGGATGGCACTGGGTCCCTGCAGCCGGTCGGCCGGCGCCACGGCGATGGGATCGTACCCGGTCAGCAGCGGGGCCGCGAGCGCGCCGGCGACCACGGCGACGATCAGCACACCCCCGATGCGTGCGCCGGGCTGGCGCAGGACGCGGCGTCCCAGCCGCGTGCGCGCGCGAAAGACCGGCCTACTCGTAGCGGAGTCGAGGGTCAAGGAAGCCATAGAAGAGGTCCACAAACAGGTTAACCAGCACGAACGACATCGCGATGGCCAGCACCGCTCCCTGGATGACCGGATAGTCGCGCAGATTGATCCCCTCCAGCGCGTACCGCCCTACACCCGGCAGGCTGAAGATCTGCTCGATGATCACCGTCCCGCCGAGCAGAGTCCCGAACTGCAGGCCGATGACGGTAACGACCGGGATCAACGCGTTGCGCAGCGCGTGGCGCAGGATCACCCGCGCCTCCGCGACGCCTTTGGCGCGCGCCGTGCGGACGTAGTGGCGGCCCAGCACCTCGAGCAGGCTGCTGCGTACGATGCGTGTTACGGCCGCGGCCAGGACGAGCCCCACCGACATCGCCGGCAGCGCCATGTGGCGGAGGTTGTCGAGCAGGCCCTCACCCGGTGCGACATATGCCGTTGGCGGCAGCCACCCCAGCCTGAGCGCGAACAGCAGAATCAGCAAGATCGCCAGCCAGAATGACGGCACGGACAGGCCCAGCATGACGAATCCGGTGGCGAGATAGTCCGCAGCCCGGCCGCGCTTCACGGCCGCCAGTACTCCGACGGGGAGCCCGACGGCCAGCGCGACGAGCAGACCCAGGGCGGCGAGTTCTACCGTCACCGGAAAGCGGCGGCGCAGTTCGTGTCCCACCGGCAGGCCGGTGCGCAGCGACCGCCCTAGATCGCCGCGCGCGACCCCGCCCGCGTACTCGGCGAACTGCACCGGCAGCGGCCGGTCGAGCCCGAACAGACGGCGCAGTTCGTCCACGCGCTTCGGCGAGATCGTCGCCTCGAGCCCGATGAGCTGCGTCACGACATCGCCAGGGACGAGACGGATCAGCAAGAAGACCGCCAGCAGGACGCCAAGAACCGTGGGGACCGCCAGGAAGAGCCGGCGGGCAAGATACACGCCCACGCGCTGCCACTCCGAGCTGGAATTTCAACGGACTTTGACGAACCAGCGGGAGGGTCCTGCAAATCTGGCGCGCCTGGAGGGACTTGAACCCCCGACCCGCTGCTTAGAAGGCAGCTGCTCTTTCCCCTGAGCTACAGGCGCGCGAGTCTATCTAGTAAACGTCGCTTAGTAAGACTCGGGGCCCCGAAAAT
>JBIOWP010000113.1:0-21448 GCA_044868695.1 bacterium | reverse complement strand
TGAACGGCGCGGCAGAGCTCGATCATAAGTGCAGGTCCGGCGGCGCAGTTCGCGCACGGCTTGGTCCCCGCCGACGTGTGGGCGACGAAGAGGACCGATTCCTCCGGCCGTTCTGCTCCGCGGATTGTGGCGACGACGTTTCGGGCCTGGCCGCTGAACGTCCGAGCGGACACGCGCGCGTGGACGCGCACCCGCCCCCCGCGGGTGAGACCCGCCAGCCGCTCGGCGACATCGAATCCCACCGAGAAGGCCCATGGATTGTCCCACCGAGGCGGCAATCGCAGCAGCTGGACGGCCTCCGGCAGCGCCTGCCGCGTCCGCCAGGGCGGCGTCTGGGAGTGGAGGTAGTCCGTGATGATGCCTGCCGCGCCGTGCTGCTGCGCGAGCTCCGCGGCGCGGGTCCATTTCGGCCGCGCTTCGGCGTCACGGATCAACACTGCGTTCCCGCGTACCGGCTTCCCCTCGTAGTCGGCCGGGGAGAGCCCGAGGCCGACGTCCACCACGTCGACGGTGAGGCCGTCCTCGGGCGTGCTTCCGCACCACCAGGGGAGCGTTGAAGGGGTCTCGGGGTAGGCGATCAACCGCTCCCGGGCCGGTTCGACGAGGACGAGTTCTGCGTGAAGCGGCTCCCAGGCCGGCGGCATCACTCGGCCCAGGAGGCGGGTCTCGCCGTCGAGGGGGTAGGTCTCCTCGACAACTTCGTCCGCCCCCGCGTCACGCATGGCGTCCGCGGCAAACCGCGTCGCCGCGTGGTAGCCGGATGATCCGGGCGAGCGGTAGAACTGCGTGATAAAGGCGGTGTCCCGCTGCGCTCTCGCCCCCGAGAGGTAGGTTCGCAGGACGGCCTCGAGTTCAGGAAACACGGCGGTCAGGTGCTTTCTCCCGGGGCAGGGCGTTTCCTGCCGATGCCGCCGAAAATGGCACCCGTTCATTCCAGAATCTGGGGAGACGGACGCGAAAGTAAAAGGAGATTTCATTCCATGACCCGAATTCGCAGCCAGACAAGGATCGCAAATCAAGGGGTGTCCGATGGCAGTCTCGACGGGCGTGCCGAAGAAGGGTCAGCAGAGGGGCGGATCGGTCAAGACGGTCGGGCGGGCGATCCAAATCCTGAACGTGCTGGCCGAAGCGGGGGCGGAGGTAGGCGTCGTCGAGCTGGCCGACCGTCTGGGAGCGAGCCAGAGCACCGTCCACCGCATCGTCTCTACCCTCCTCGCGGGAGACTACGTCGCGCAAAATCCCCAGTCGGGAAAGTATGAGCTGGGGTTGGGCGTCCTCACGCTCAGCGGCACGGTGCTCAACCATCTCGAGATCCGCAAGCAGGCCATGCCGGTGATGGGCCGCCTGGCGGCGGAGACGCAGTGTAATGCGAACCTGGCCGTGCTGCACCGCGGCGAAGCGCTTTACGTGGCCCGTGTCGACGGGCCGAAGAGCGCGCTGATGTACACGGCGGTGGGTCGCCGGGCTCCGGCGCACGCCACGGCCCTGGGCAAAGCCATCCTCGCGTGCCTCCCCGAGCCGGAGGTTGATGAGATCCTGACAGGACGGCCGCTGCGGGCGTGCACGGCGCGTACCCTCACGGACCACGAGCGGCTGCGAGAGGATCTGGAACGGACCCGGCAGCGCGGCTACGCCGTCGACCTGGAAGAGTTCATCCAGGGCATCCGCTGTGTCGCGGTGCCGATCCGCAGCGCGGCGGGCACCGCCGTGGGCGCGCTCAGCCTGTCGGGTTCTGTCTTTCAGGTGCGTGACGATACGGTCGAGCGTTTTGGCGCACTGCTGCAAGACGCCGCCTACGAGATCTCCGGGCGGCTGGGCTACATCCCCTGAGTTCCTCCGTCTCGCGGCGGGCGGTGACCATCCACCTCCTGGCGACAGGGGGAACCATCGCCGGGAAGCGCCTGCCGTCGGGTGAAGTCGCCCCTGGTCTCACCGCCGGTGAGATCGTCGCCCGCATGCCCTCGCTGCCCTCCGGCGTCTCGGTGACGGCCGAGGATTTCATGCAGATCGCCAGCGGGTTCATCGGCTTTGCCGAGATGCTCCGGATCGCCAAGCGCGTGCGGGAGCTCTCCGGCGCCGGCGGCGCCGATGGCGTGATGATCACGCACGGCACCGGGACGCTGGAGCAGACCGCCTATTTTCTGGACGTGACGCTGGCCGGCGATTCGCCGGTGGTGGTCACCGGCGCCATGCGCGACCCGACGCTGCCCAGCGACGACGGTCCGCTCAACCTGCTGAACGCGCTGCACGTTGCCGCCTCGCCGGACTCACGGGGGCTGGGGGTCCTCGTGACGATGAATGGCCGGATCCATGCCGCGCGCGATGTCATGAAGGTCCATTCGATGCACGTCGACGCGTTTCAGTCGCCTGAGTTCGGCCCACTGGGGTCCATTGACGAGCAGCACGTCTTCTATGCGCGGCGCCCGTTCAAGCGGCTCCCGGCGGTGATGCCCGAGCAGGTCACCGCCCGCGTCGAGTGGGTACCGTATGGTGTTGATTCAGGCGATCTGCTCCTGCAGGCGGCGCGCCAGACCCGCGTCGATGGGCTGGTTGTTGAGGGAGGACGGCTGAGCGAGGAGCGCCTCGACCTGCTCACCGGGCTGATGGCACGGGGCGTGACCGTGGTTGTGGCCAACCCGTATCCTACCGGGCGCCTGCACCGCGACACCTACCGCCACAAGGGCGGGGAGGCCCACCTCCTGGAGCTGGGGTTCATCTATGCGGGGACGCCCGCGCTGAAGGCCCGGATCAAGCTGGCCGTGCTCTTGAGCGCCGGGCTCGGCAGGGATCGGATCCGCGAGCTGTTCCACATGGAATGGCAGTAATGCAGATTCCCTACCGGAGGATGATCCCGACAGACGAGGTACGATCCCGCGTCCTCGCGACGCTGGAGACAGGGATCTCCTACGGAGGCGAGGAGACCCAGTACTTCGAAGTGGAGCTGGCCCGCTGGTGCGGGCGACGATACGGCGTTACGGCAAATTCGGGCACGTCCGTTGTCACGCTCGCCTTGGAGGCCGCGGGCGTGGGGCCGGGGACGGAGGTCATCCTGCCGGCCAACGGGTACGTGGGGGTTCTTGCCCCGGTGGTGAAGCTCGGCGCCGTCCCGGTCCTGGTCGACGTTGAAGCCGAGACCGCCAACATCCTCCCCGACGCGGCGGCCGCCGGCATGACGGGTCGGACGCGGGCCATCATCCCGACCCACATGTACGGCTTCCCCTGCGACATGGACGCGGTGACGGCGGCCGTGCGCCGCGCTGAAGTGTTCGTCCTGGAGGATGCGGCGCACGCTTTGGGCGCGCAGTACAAAGGGCGGCGCGCCGGGGGGCTGGGCGATGCCGGCCTCTTCAGCTTCTCCGGCAAAATGATTACCGTCTTCGGTCCGGGAGGCGCACTCGTCACAGACGACGGACATCTGGCGGAGACGGTCTCCAGCCTCCGCGACCAGGGGCGGGCCCGTGGCGTAGACATCAGTTTCGTCAGGCGTACCGATGCCGGGTGGTATGATCAGTCGGCCGTCGGATACAACATGCACCTCGTGGAGATGTGCGCCGCCGCCGGACGCGTGCAGCTGCGAATGCTGCCCGAGTTCGTCGCGCACCGCCGCCGAGCAGCGGACTACTACACGGCCCGGTTCCGTGAAGCCGAGGTGCCCCTGAGGCTGCCTCCGCAGCGTCCCTGGGCGGAACCCTGCTATCTGCATTACGTGATCTACACTCCGCTGCGCGACCGGCTGCAGGCCGCTCTGAAGGAGCAGGGCATCCAGGCGAGCATCCACTATCCCACCCCGCTGCACCAGCTGGCTCCGGTGCGGGAACGGTACGGGATGCGCGCAGGCCAGTTTCCTCAGGCGGAGCAGCTGTGCCGGGAAAACCTCTCGCTGCCCGTGGGGCCCCACATGACGCCGGCGATGCTCGAGTACGTCGCCGACGCGGTGCTGCGCTTCTTCTCGCAGGACCGCAAGTGAACCGGGCTAACCTTGCTCGCCTACCCCATCAGCGGTACACTTGCGACGTGCGACCCCTTCGGTATTCCATCAACGTCACATTGGACGGATGCTGCGATCATCGCGAGGGGTTCGCGGACGAAGACTTGCATCGTCACGCGGTCGAGAACCTCAACCAGGCCGATGCCCTTCTCTTTGGTCGGGTGACTTACGAGATGATGGAGGCGGCGTGGCGGCCGCCGGCGCGGACAGGAGCGAGACCCGATTGGATGGAACCCTTCGCCCGGACGATCGACGCGGCAAAGAAGTACGTTGTATCGAGCACCCTGGAGCGGGTCGATTGGAACGCGGAGCTCGTGCGCGGGGATCTGGGGAAGGCCGTTCAGCAGCTCAAGCAGGAGTCGGGCAAGGGACTGTTCGTGGCAGGCGTGAAGCTCCCGCTGGCGTTGGCGGAGCTGGGATTGATCGATGAGTACGAGTTTGTGGTGCAGCCCAGGCTAGCGGGCCACGGGCCCACGTTGTTCGCGGGGCTATCGAAGCGTATCGACTTGAAGCTCATGAGCCGGCTGGAGTTCGGCTCGGGGGCAGTGGCAATGCGGTATGAGCCGAGAAGGTAGCCATCGGGTTTGTCACGGCCGAGCCTATTGCGTGCGCGCTCGGGTCGAACTGCGCATGCTGCGAACCGGCGCCGCTTCGACCATCCGCTCGCGGAAGCGAATGCTTGATCGGATCTCACATGCGGTGCACTAGCGCAGACCCGCTAGCGCAGCCGCGGGCGGCTACCGGTCACGCCGCACCAGCCGCTCCAGCACCGGTCCGACCCGGCGGACGACCTCCCGCAGCCGGTCGATCGGCTGGATGAGCCCCACGCGCAGCCATCCCTCGCCGTGGGCGCCGAAGACAGTCGCGGGCCAGATGGCGACCGCCGCGTCGCGAAGAATCGTCTCTGAGACCTCGAAGGCGGTGCGCCCAGTCGCGCGGATATCGATCATCCCCACGAAGGCGCCCGGCGCCGGCCGCTGCGGCAACCCCATCTGCGTAAACGCGCCGAAAAAGAACTCCCGCCGCTCTCCGTAGGTGCGGTAGGCCGCCTCGTAGTAAGGTCGCGCGTCCGGGGAGAGCGCCGCCACGGCGCCCCACTGGTTAGGTGTCGGCGCGCACATGGACAGGGCATACCGGATGCGCGTCAGCGCCGGCGTGAGCCATGCGGGCCCCGCGAGCCATCCAAGACGCCACCCCGTCATGCAGTAGGACTTTGAGAAGCCGTTGATGGTGATGACACGGTCTGCGGCGCCGGGCAGCGCGCCCATGCTGACGTGCCGGCGGCCGTCATAGACGTACCGCTCGAAAAGTTCGTCGGGCACCATCAGAAGATTGCGCCTGTGGGCGATGTCCAGTAACGCCTCCAGCGTCTCCCGCCGGTACACCGCGCCGGACGGGTTCCCCGGGTTGGCAAAGATGAACGCCTTCGTCCGGGGTGTCACGCGGCGCTCAACGTCGTCGGGGTCGGGCTCCCAGAGCGTGCCGCCGCCGGTGGGGACCAGGACGGGTACGCCGCGCGCGGCCGTGATCGCGCCCACGTGCCCCGTATAGTACGGGTCGGTCGTCAGCACTTCGTCGCCCGGTTCCAGCAGCGTCTGGAACACGGTCGATGCCGCCTCGGCGCTGCCGTTGGTCACGAGGATCTGCTGGGGTTCCGCACTGACGCCGTTTTCCTCAGCCAGCTTGCGCGCGAGGGCTTCCCGCAGCTCAGGCAGGCCGTCGAAGACATAGTGGGTCTTCCCGGCGCGCAGGGCGTCCACCGCCGCCTCGACGACCACGGGAGGAGCCGTGAGGTCGGGGTCGCCGGAGTTGAGGCCGATGATGTCGTTCCTGCCGGCTGCCAGCGATCGGAGCCGGTTGCGCTGCGCATCGGCGGCCTCCCGGTCGAGGAGGTCCCGGACGTGATCGGGGATGAACCGGCCGCCGAGGGTCATCAGTGTTATGGAAAGACCCGGCCCACCCAGGGCGTGTGGCGCTGGTAGGCCTCGGCGAACTTGATGGCGGGGTTGCCGCTGAGGTAGGCGGCCTGGGCCGCGCGGGCTGCGCCCCGCGTGCGGTAGCGGTCCACGTGGTACGGCTGCACCGCAAACGCGGCGACGGCGCGCAGCTTCTGTTCCATCACGTCGGTGATGTCGATGAACGTATCCGGCACAAACCCCGTCGCCTCAGCCAGTGGTTGCGTCGGCTCGAACATGAGGATCTGCGTGGGCGTCGTCACCGGCAGGTCGGGTTCCACGCCGGCAAGGCCGGCGTAGTAGGCGGCCTCCAGGGTCGCCCCGGCGGTGGCCGCATGGTCGGGGTTGTAGGGCTCCGACGTCGGGTGGGTAAGGATGACATGCGGCCGGAAGGTCCGGATTTCCCGCACCAGCGTCATCAAACGGTCGCGGTCGTAGGTCAGCGGCTGATCGGGATATCCGAAGAAGGTGATTCCGACGCCCAGCACCTCCGCGGCCCGCTCGGCCTCGGCCCGCCGGACGGCGCCGACTTCCTCCTCTGTCGTCTTGCCGCTTCGCGCGGTCCACATCTCGTTGGACTCCCCACGCGCGCCGTTGCTCATCACGAGGACGCGGACGGGCGTTCCCTGCGCCGTGTAGTGTGCGAGCGTCCCTCCCGCGCGGATGCAGAAGTCCGCCGCGTGGGCACTCACCACCAGCACGCGCTCAGGGGGAGACATGCTTGAGCCGCGCAAGCGCCTCCGCCATGCGTTGCAACCCCTCGGCCAGCCGCGCCCGGCCGACGCAGCCGCTGATCCGGAGGTAGTCGCGTCCGGCGCGGCCGAAGCGGTGGCCGCTCACGACGGTGATATGCGCTTCCCGCAAGAGGTACTCGGCCAGTTCCCACGCGGGCCGGCCGCCGGCGTCCACGCGGGCGAAGAGGAAGTAACAGCCCGCGGGGGAGTGCACGCGTATCCCGGGCATGGCGCGGAGGCGCGCGAGGGCGAAGTCCCGATCGCTCTGCAGCTCCGCCACCGCCTCGCGCAGCCAGGGCTCCGAGGGGCCCCGCAGGACCGCCAGGGCTGCGGCCTGTCCCAGCGAGCCGACCGCCTGCGCGGTGAACCGGATGACATTCGCCATGTGATCCATGAACGCGGCGGGGCCGGTCATGTAGCCGATGCGCAGGCCCGAGAGCGAGTACGCTTTGGAAAAGGAGAATGCGGTGACGGTGCGCCCGGCCATGCCCGGAAGGGCGGCGATGCTCTGGTGCCGCCGCCCGTCGAAGACGACCTTCTCGTACTCCTCATCGGAGAACACGAACAGGTCGTGCTCGCCGGCCACCGCGGCGATGGCCTCCAGGTCCTCCCGGGTATAGAGGTAGCCCGTGGGGTTGTTGCCGTTGGAGAAACAGAAGAGGCGCGTCCGGGGTGTGATGCGGCGCCGCAGGTCATCGGGGTCGAAGACCCACCCCCTTGGAGTGTCGTTCAGCGGGACCGGGATGACGCGTCCCCCATATGCGCGTACCACCGGCTCGAGCGAGGCGTATTCAGGATCGATCAGCAGGACGTCGTCGCCCGGATTCACCAGAATACGCATGGCTCCGTCGATGGCCATCTGCGCGCCGGCGGTGGGGAGGAGTTCGCTCTCCGGATCTGCCTCGATGCCATTGTCCCGCCGCAATTTCTCCGCCAGCGCCCTGCGCAGATCCTCATCCCCGCGCACGCCCGGATAGGGGAAGTGTCCGGTGTCCACGGCCCGGCGTACCGCGTCGACGACGAACGGCGGGGCCTGGCGGGCAATCTGCCCGCCGGCGGACAGGTTGACCACATCGGCGAGGTCATGGGCGAGGTCGCTGTGGCGGTGCGCCTCGAGGACCGGGCTCTGCAGGCCCTCCTCTTCGTAGTCAAGGAGTAGCGCCCGCCGGGCGTGGTCCGAGAGCCACGTGGAGTCCGCGGCCGCTCGAAGTCGCTCCTGGCGCGCTGCGCCGGCCGTCGCGGGCGGGGTCGTCTTGCCTGCTTTGGGACGCGTCATCGGCGCTCGAGCTCCTCGCGCAATTCGTGCATGCACTCGACGAGGCCATCCCGGAAGCTGAACCGGGGCGCATACCCCAACTCCGTCCTGGCGCGCGTGATGTCGAGCGCGCAGTAGTGCTTGGCGTCCAACAGCCCGGGTCCGACGGTGAGGTCGGCCGCGGGCTCCGCCTCCCGCAGGATCGCCGCTGCCTGGGCTAAGGTCGAGACGGCGCCGGTCCCAATATTGTACACGGCCGATGGGGTCTGTTCGGCGCGCACCGCGGCGACGCAGCCGGCCGCGCAGTCCTTGACGGAGACCGCGTCAAACCCTTGGTCGGCGCCCCGCTCCAGGTGGATGGGATGGCGGCCGGCGGCTGCTGTGACGAGGTCCATCAGCGGCCCGGCGCTTCGCGTATTCCCGTGGTAGATGCGCTCCGCGGCGTAGTAATTGCCGAATCGCATCGCCGCGGACTCGAGCCCGTACATGGTCCGAAACCAGGCGGCGTACCGCTCGCACGCGTACTTGGCGATTTCATACGGTCGCTCGGGTGACGGCGGCATGGTCTCGGGCACCGGGACGTACTCGGGGTGGCCGTGTGCCGTGCCCCGGACATCGTAGAAGGACCAGGTGGAGGCGAAGACTACGCGTTCGACCCCGCAGAGGCGTGAAGCCTCCAGCACATTGAGCATGCCGCCGACGTTCGTCTCGTGATTTTCCATTGGGTGGCGGTTGTACCACTCGCCGACAACCGCGGCCAGGTGAATGATCCGTGTGACGCGGGTGGAGCGGATGACCTCGACCAGCCGCAGGGGATCGCGGACGTCGACGCGCTCGTACGGGACATCCAACCGGTCAAGCAGCGGCCCGGGACCGGGAAGCATGTCGGCAGCCACGACTCCGATCCCCGCCGCCACGAGCTGGCGAACGACGTGGCTCCCAACCACCCCACCGGCGCCCGTGACCAGCACAGGATTTTCCATCAGGTCACGCGTCCCGCGCGTGGCTGCTCGCCCCGGAGCTCGTGCACGCGGGCCACGCAGTCCGCGACGCCGGCCTCCAGCGACCATTGCGGTGCGTACCCGAAGTCGGCTCCGGCGCGGCTGATGTCGAGCACGCAGTAGTGCCCGGGCGCGAAGTCGATCCCTGCCCCCACGTCGATGACGGCTCCGGGGACAGCGCGGCGCACCGCTTCGGCGACATCGCGCGGTGTTACCGGCCGTCCTGAGCCGATGTTGTACGTGGTGTGGGCCAGCGCCGGCGACCGCGCGGCCAGCGCGAAGGCCCGTCCCAGGTCCCGGACATACACGCAGTCCATGGTCCGGTCTCCTCCAGCCGCGATGCGCGTGGGGAGTCCGGCGGCGGCATTGCCGATCATCCCGTGCAACAATCCCATCGCCCGTCCGCCGGGGTTGAACGTGCGTTCCGCCGCATAGTAGATGGCGAAGCGGAAGGCGGTGAATTCCAGGCCAAACTTGCGGCGGTAGAACTCCCCGATCCGCTCGGCGGCGTGCTTCCAGATTTCGTAGGGGCGGACCGGGTTCAGCCAGTGCTCCTCGGGCACCGGACGGTAGGTGGGGTGGCCGTACGGCGTCCCGTCGAAGTCCGGGTAGACGGTCCGGGTGCTGGCCATGACCACCCGCCGCACCCCCGTGACCCGCGCGGCTTCCAGCACATGCATCGTCCCCTGCATGTTCACCCGGAAGGCGAGCATCGGGTCATCGTCGGGGGCGGCGCCGGTGAGCCCGCCCAGGTGGAGGATCACGCCGATCTCGTACCGGCGGCAGAGATCGAGGAGAGCGGCCTGGTCGGTAATGTCGGCGGTGATGACGTCGATGCGGTTCCCCAGCTCCTCGGCCAGCCGCGCGGTCGAGGCGACGTCGAGGACGACGGGATGCTCGCCTCGCGCGGCCAGTTCGCGCACGACGTAGGAACCGACCACTCCCGCTCCGCCGGTGACGAGGATGGCGCCCGGAGACCTCGCCATGTCTTAGGCGGTGACCCGTGTGGCCTGGCGGTAGAAGGCCTGCATCTGATCAACGACGTAGGCGACGTCGTCCTCGGTCATCTGCGGGTAGATCGGGAGGGCGAGGGACACCTGCGCCAGGTGTTCCGCGACCGGCCGGCTCCCGGCCCCAAGTCCCAGCTGCTCCCGGTAGGGATCATCCAGATGGAGCGGGGTGGGGTAATGGATTTCGGTCTTGACCCCCTGTTCACGCAGGTGGGCACGCAGGGCGTCGCGTTGCGGCGCCCTGATCTCGAAACGCACGTACGAGTGGTCGGCGTAGGGACGCTCGGCGGGGAGCTCGACGGGGAGCTGGGCCTGGGCGAGGCTCTTGCGATAGAGGGCGGCCCACCGCTTCCGCTTCTGCACCCACTCGGGCAGCAGGCGGAGCTGCTCGCGGGCGATGGCGGACAGGACCTCCGACTGCCGGTAGTTGAATCCGATGCCGTCGTGGACGACCGTCTGGTACGGGCGGCCCGAGGTGTTGCCCTTGTGGAAGCGCTCGCCGCGGGCGTGGTTGGCCAGGTTGAAGACGCGGCGCACGCGCGCCTCGTCAAAGGAGCCGACCGCGCCGCCCTCGCCGGCGCACGTCATCGCCTTGTTCTGCACGAAGCTGTAGCAGCCCATCGCCCCGAGCAGGCCGACGGTGCGGCCGTTGTGCCGAGCGCCGATTGCCTGGCAGGCGTCCTCGACTACGAGCAGGTCATGTTTGCGCGCGAGGGGCAGGATCCGGTCCATGTCCGCGGGATGCCCCGCGGTATGCACCGGCATGATCGCGCGGGTCCGCGGCGTGATCGCGGCCGCCGCGGCATCGGCGTTCATGTTATAGGTGTCCTCTTCGACGTCCACCGGGATGGGGGTGGCGCCGACGAGGGACACGGCGTGCGCGACGCTGCTGAAGGTGTTGGCAGGAATGATGACTTCGTCCCCGGGGCCAATGCCGTAAGCGACCCACGCCAGGTGCATCGCGGCGGTTCCGTTCGCCAGATTTGCAACAGCGGGGCGGCGGCCCTCCGGTCCGGCGAGGAAACGGCTGAACTCCCGCTCGAAGGCCAGGCCCTCCGACTCCTCATCCGGAGTCGTGCGAATGTAGTGGCCCGACTCGATGACCCGGCACGCCGCCTCCTTCATGTCTTCTGTGACGAACGGCTTGAACGCTACGACTCGTTTGGCCAACGCCCTCTCCTCCTCATGATCCCGCCGCCGTTTACGCGGTTCGGGTGGGGTGCACTCGCCCGGTGACGTTCTCTCCCTTCAGGCGCGGGTCGAGCGCGTCCCGCAGTCCGTCCCCGAAGAGGTTGAAGCCCAGCACGGTCAGCATGATGGCTGTTCCCGGGATGATCGAGATCCAGGGCGCCGTCTGCAGAAACTTGGTGCCTTCCGCGACCATGTTGCCCCAGGTCGGCGTCGGCGGCGCCACTCCCAGTCCGAGGAAGCTCAGCGTGGCCTCGGTGAGGATCACCGTCGAGACGCGCAGGGTCGTGAGCACGACCAGGGGGGCGACGGTGTTGGGCAGGATGTGGCGCCCCATGATGCGCGCGTGGCCCGCCCCCAGTGCCCGCGCCGCCTCCACATACTCGCGCCCCCGGTGTGAGAGCACTTCGCCGCGCATCAGGCGGGCGAATGGCGGGATGCTGGAGATGCCGACCGCCAGCATCAGGTTGAACAGCCCGCCGCCCAGCACCGCCACGATGGCGATCGCCAGGAGGATGAGAGGAAACGCCATCAGCACGTCAACACACCGCATCAGCGCCATGTCGAGACCGCGGCCAAAGTAGCCGCCGAGCAGCCCGATCAGTGTCCCGATCGACGCGGCGATCGCGACGGCCACAAATCCCACCAGGATGGAGATGCGCGACCCAAAAATCACCCGGGAGAGCAGGTCCCGCCCGAAGTTGTCGGTCCCGAGCAGGTGGTCCGGGGTGCGCGGCGCCTGCAGCCGTTCCAGCAATCGCTGCTGGAGCGGATCGTGGGGGGCGAGCCAGGGCGCCAGCAGGGCCGCCGTCACGGCCAGTACGACGAGGAGCAGCCCGGCCCCGGCGCTGCGGCGGGCCCACAGCGTCCGCACCGGCCGGCGCCACCGCTCCGGCAGGACCGGGGCAGCGACCGCCATGCTGGGGCGCCTACGAATACCGGATGCGAGGGTCGATGATCGCATAGCTGAGGTCCACGAGGAGATTCACCAGCACCGTGCCCAGGGCAAAGACCATCAGCGCGCCCTGCACCATCGGATAGTCGCGAGCATGGATGGCGTCCACCACCAGTTTGCCGATACCGGGACGGGCGAAGACGGTCTCAATGACCACCGCACCGCCGAGTAAGTACGCGACGTCCAGCCCGACGATCGTCACGATAGGGATGGCCGCGTTGCGAAGGGCGTGGCGCAGCGCCACATTGACGCGGGTCAGACCCTTGGCGCGGGCCGTCCGGATGAAGTCCTGGCCCAGCACCTCTAACAAGGAGGAGCGCGTCATCCGGCTTATCAGGGCCGCCGAGCGCATGCCGATCGCCGCCGCCGGGAGGACCAGGTGGATCGCCAGGCTCAGCCAGTCCCCCCAGACACCGGCTCCGAAGACGGGGAACCAGCCCAGCCGGAACGCCAGCGCATAGATCAGCAGGATGGCGAACCAGAAACTGGGGCTGCTCAGCCAGATCATCGATACCGTCGTCGTGAGGTAGTCCACCGCACTGTTGCGGCGCAGACCGCTGAGGCTCCCCGCGGGCACGCCGATCAGGACCGCCACGAGGATGCCGGCGGCGGCGAGGATCAGAGTGTACGGCAGCTGGGTCAGGATCTCGGTCAGCACCGGCTGATTGGTGCGAAAGGAGCGTCCCAAGTCCCCCGTCACCACCTGCCCGACGTACCGGACATACTGCACCGCGAGCGGGCGGTCGAGTCCCAACCGGTCCCGCAGATCCTGGAGGACCTGGGGGGAGACGCCGGTGTAATCGCCCAGCAGCAGCTCCGCCGGGTCGCCCGGGGCGATGTGGATCAGCAAAAACGCGAGGGTCACCGCGCCCAGCAGTGTGGGCAGCGTGACCAGCAGGCGCCGGGCGACGTAGCGCATGCGCGATGTCAATTCCCCTCGAACCGGACGAACTCGAACCGGGTCATCCAGTGGGCGGTGTTCGGCGCGTGCCCCGTCTGGGACTTGAGGTAGGCCGTAATATAGGTCGGGTTGAAGAGGGGCACGAAGGGCGCGTCCTCCGCGATCTTCTTCTGGATCTGGATCAGGATGCGGGCCCGCTCCGCGTCGGTGCGCGCCCGCCGCTGCTGTTCGATCAGCTGGTCAACCGCTCCGTAGTACGACTGGTTGCCGCCCGGCGGGAAGCTGGCCGAGTGGAACTGCTCGGTCAGGATCTGGTCTGGGTCGAAGCGCGTGGTGCCGCTGATGGTCAGGTCATACTCGCCCCGCTGGCGCCGGGCCGTCCACGCCCCGGCTTCCAGCTTGACCAGCTCGAGCGTCACGCCGACGTCTCTGAACCACTGCTGGAGCGCCGTGGCGATGAGATCGGCGAACTCCGCCGGCTCGTAGACCACGTTGATCTGCACCCCGTTGGGGTAGCCGGCCTCCGCCAGGAGCTCCCGCGCCCGGGATGGGTTGAACGCGTACTTCTCCACGTCCTCCGTGTGGCCGATCATCCCCGGGGGGATGACGCTGTACGCCGGTGTGCCCGTCCCTTCGAGCACCGTCCGCGCGAAGGTGGCCTTGTCGACCGCGTGGGCAAGCGCCCGGCGGACGCGCGGATCGTCGAGCGGTTTGCGGCGGGTATTCATGGTGAACTCCCACCACCCGGCGGAGGGCGTCGCGGTGAAGGCGATGTTCGGGTCACGCTGGAGTGATTTGTACACCTGCGGATCCCGCACGATCATGTGGTTGATCTGTCCCCGTTGGAGAGCCAGCGCCGCCACGTTCTCTTCGGGCACAACTTGCCAGACGATTCGCTTGACGGCCGGCGCTCCCCGGAAGTAGCGGGGGAAGGCTTCCAGCACCAGCTGCTGGCGCGGGGTGTAGCTGACGAACTGAAACGGGCCGGTCCCGATGGGATTGAACTGGAACTGGTCCCCCAGCTGCCGGACGGCCCGCTCGCTCACGACGTAGCCTGGGCGGAACGCCAGCACGCCGCGCAGGAAGGAGGAGGACGGGGCGGTGAGCGTGATCCGCACCGTGTAGTCGTCCACGGCGGTGACCGACTGGATGATGTTCATCGTCTCGCGGTACCGGGACTTCGTGTCGGGGTTCAGGACGCGGTCGAAGCTGAACTTCACATCCCGGGCGGTCATCTCTCCGTAGGCCCGGTGAAAATACACCCCCCGGCGCAGGTAGAACGTGTACGTCCGTCCGTCAGGGGAGACGTCCCACCGTTCCGCCAGGTCCGGTTCGATGTCCAGGTTGTCGACTTTGTAGCGGACCAGTCCGTTGAAGACGTTCATCGCGATCTGGTAATCCGGCGACCCCGGGATGTGCGCCGGATCGATGTTCCGAAAATCGCGCGGATAAGCCGAGATGATGGTGCCGGCGGGAACCTGGCCCGCGGCCGGCGCGAGCGAGAGTGGGAAACCGACTGCAACTCCCAGCGTGAGACAGATCGCAGCGGCCCGGACGGTGCGGCGGCTGACGTTCGGATGACTCATGCGTCTCACCTCACAGTTCCTGAAGCAGCTTCGTCTTTGATAGGCCCGGATGAGTTTCCTGCCATTGAGCGCGCAGACTGTGATAGGTCGCATTCAGGTTTAGGTCGCGTGAGGGTGTATTTTCGAAATGAGATTCTAGAATCGCTCCCGGATGAGAGGAAATGCCTGAGAGGCCTGCGAAACCACGGTTGTGTGACCACTCCGGCTGCTCCAGACACTCCAGCACTATGCCTGCGTACGGAGAGTCCGGCCCTCGAGAGCTACGACATCGCGATTGAGCGCGCGGTCCTCGAGCCGCGGGGAATCCGCGTCGTGTCCGTCAACATCGACGACGCCGAGGCATTCGATGCCCTCGCGCCGCAGGCGAAGGCTGTCCTGCACTTCCGCGGCGTGCTCGACAAGACGCGGATTGCGCGCCTGACCCGATGCCGTATCGTCGCGCACTACGGCACCGGGCTCGACCGCCTCGACGTGGCCGCGGCCACCGTGCGCGGGATCATGGTCACGCACGGTCCGCTGTACGCGGTGGACGAAGTCTCCTCCCATTCCATTGCCCTCTTGCTCGCGGTGGCGCGAAAACTCGTCGGCGCCGACCGTGCAGTGCGGGAGGGACGCTGGCACATCCCACCGCTGCGTCCCGTCCATCGTATCGCGGGAAGCATCCTGGGGCTGTTGGGATTCGGCAACATCGCCCGGGCGACGGCCCGCAAGGGACGCGCGCTCGGGCTGGATGTGGTGGCGCACGACCCCTATGTCGACGGCGCGGTCTTCGCCGGCCACGGCGTCCGTCGCGTAACGCTCGAGGAATGCCTGTCGCTCGCGGACTTCCTTTCCATTCACTTGCCTCTCACGCCACAGACCCAGGGGCTCGTCGGGCGAGCGGCAATCGCGCAGATGAAACAGACGGCGATCCTCATCAACACCTCCCGAGGCTCGGTTGTCGACGAGGCGGCTCTGGTGGAGGCTCTGCAGCACGGGCGGCTCGCCGGAGCGGGTCTTGATGTGTTCGCGCAGGAGCCCCTGCCGGCGGACCATCCGCTGCTGCGATTGCCGAACGTGACCGTCTCAGGGCATGTCGCCTTCTACTCCGAGGAGTCCATCGCCCAGATGCAGCGCGAGGCCGCAGAGCAGGTGGTCCTGGCGTGTGACGGTCGCGTTCCGCCGCATCTGGTGAACCCTGAAGTGCTCGCCACGGCCCATCCGGGCCCAGCACGATGAGCGGCGGTTCGATGTCTCGCCTGCGGGTCGGCGTCGAGGTCGGCGGGACATTTACCGACTGGGTCCTGGCCGACGGCGACCGCGTGCTCCGCGTCGGCAAAGTCTTGTCCACGCCAGGACAGCCGGACGTGGGCGCGATGAATGCCCTGGCGGAAGCCGGCGTTGCGCTCCGCGACCTGGCGGCCGTGGTGCACGGCTCGACCATCGCGACGAACATCGTGCTGGAGCGCAAGGGACCGCGCATCGCCCTCATCACGACCGAAGGCTTCCGGGACGTCCTGGCGATCCAGCGCCAGGCGAAGCAGCGGCTGTTTGACCTGTTCTACAAGCATCCCGCGCCGCTTGTTCCGCGCGATCGGGTGCTGGAGGTGGCGGAGAAGACGGCGCCGGACGGCTCGATCCGAAGGCCGCTCGAGCTGGACGGGACGCTGGATCGCCTGCGCCGCCTCGTCCAGGAGGGCGTCGAATCCCTGGCCGTCTGCCTGCTCCACTCCTACGCGAACGCGGCGCACGAGCAGTCTCTTGAGCGGGCGATCAGTGGGCAGTTTCCCGACCTCTACGTCTCGCTCTCGTCGGACGTGCTGCCGCAGTTCCGCGAGTACGAGCGGACCTCCACCGTGGTCATGTCCGCGTACACCAAGCCGGTCGTGGACCGGTACCTGGGCCGGTTCGAGCAGGGATTGAGCGCGGCGGGTTTTGCGGGGCACTTGAACATCATTCAGGCCAACGGAGGGAGCGTTCCGGCGCCGGCGATCCGCCGGCACGCGGTGAAGATGATTCTGTCCGGGCCCGCCGCGGGCGTGATCGGGGCGACGGCCTCCGCCCTGCAGGCGGAACTCCGGAACATCATCACGTTCGACATGGGCGGTACCAGCACGGATGTGTGTCTGGTGCACGATGGAGAGCCGAGCCTCACTAACGACTACAAGATCGGCGGGCTGCCCCTGGCCCTGCCGATGCTCGACATCATCACCGTAGGCGCGGGGGGCGGCTCGATCGCGTCCGTCGACCGCGGGGGCATGCTGCGCGCCGGGCCGGAGTCGGCCGGTGCCGAACCCGGGCCGGCATGCTACGGGCGCGGCGGCACGGCGTTCACGGTCACCGACGCCAACGTGCTGCTTGGGTTTATCCGTGGTGCCGCGTTCTCAGGCGGCAAGATCCGCCTCCGGCCCGAACTGGCCCGAGGTCCGGCGGAGGCGCTCGCCCGCGGCCTCGGCCTGGAACCGATGGAGGCGGCGGAAGGCGTCCGGCGCCTCGTCAACTTCAACATGGCGCAGGCGATGCGCCTCGTCTCCGTTGACCGCGGTCACGACCCGCGGGACTATACGATCGTGGCCTACGGCGGCGGCGGGCCGCTGCACGCCGCGCAGCTGGCAGATGAACTGGGGTGCGCCGGCGTGCTCGTCCCGGTTGCGCCGGGGACCGTCTCGGCGCTGGGGCTCCTTATCGCGGATTCGAAACAGGACTTCATGGTCACGCGCATCCTCCCCGCGGACGGCATGACGGCCACCGTGCTGCGCGAGGCCTTTGGAGGCCTGGAGACAAAGGCCCGCCGGGAGTTCGGCGCCTACGGTGTTCCGCGCGAGTCGGTCGAGCTGCTTTACTTTCTGGACATGCGCTACGAGGGTCAGGCGTACGAGCTGATGATGCCCGTCGACGACTTCATCACCGGCGCATCGGAGATGGAGGAGCTCGTGCCTCGCTTCCACGAGTTCCACCGCCACCGGTATGGACACGCGTCGGGGCGCGAAGCGATCGAGGTCGTCAATTTCCGGCTCAGCGCGCTCCACCGCTCCCCGGTCAAGCAGGTGACCGCGGCGCTGCCGCCGGAGGGGACGGCTCCGCGGGTGGAGTGGGGTACGCTGCAGCTGGCGGGCGGGAGCCACCGCTGCGCCTTCTACGCGCGGGAGACGCTCCCCGTAGGACAGACCGTCGCAGGACCCGCCGTGGTTGAGGAGCCAACGGCCACCACGTTCATCCCCGCGGGGTGGATCGGCACCGTGCATCGGACGGGGAGCATGCTGCTGACCAGAGTCGGTGCGGTCCAGAAACATGCCGGACGCCGGACGGCGTCCAGGAGACACCAGCGGAGACGATGAGATGGACCCGGTAACGCTTTCGATCATCGGTCATGCCTTCGTGGCGACGGCGGAGGAGATGGGCATCAACCTCTACCGGTCCGCTCATTCCACGATCGTCCGCGAGGTCCGCGACATGGCCACGGCGCTCTTCGATGCCGATGGGAACACGGTGGCCATGGCCAACTGGATCCCGATGCTCCTCAACGCGATGGAGCCCGCGGCCCATGCGCTGCGGCGGCGCTACGACTTCCGGACGCTGCGGCCCGACGAGGCGCTGGTGACGAACGACCCATTCGACGGCGGACAGCACGTCAACGACATCCTGCTCTTCACGCCGGTCACCGTCGACGGCGAGGTCATCGGGCTCACCTGCGCGAACGTGCACCACCTGGACGTCGGCGGCGGGGCGCCGGCAAACTTTGCCGGGGCGACGGAAGTCTTCCAGGAAGGCATCGTCTTTCCCCCGATGAGAATCACGCTGACCGACGACTGGGAAGACACCATCTTCGGCAAGGTCCTTCAGGCCAACATCCGCGTCCCCGAGAAAACGATCCCCGACTTCAACGCGCAGATCGCGGCGTGCCGCACCGGCGAGGCGCGGGTGGCGGCGCTGTGCGGCAAATACGGCAGCGCGACGATCCGCACGTTCATGCAGGAGATCCAGACTTACTCCGAGCGCATCATCCGCAGCCACATCGAGGCGATCCCCGACGGGGACTACCGCGGCGAAGCCTACATGGAAGACGATGGCATCGACGAGGGCCCGTTCACCATCCGGGTGACGGTCCGCGTCCGCGGCTCGGACATGATCCTCGACTTCACGGGCACGGATCCTCAGGCCCGCGGGTTCATCAACATCCCTCTGGCGTCGACGCACGCGACGTGCCGGACCACGATCATGTCGATCCTCCACGCGGGGCACCTGCTGGTTAACGCCGGCGCCTTCCGCCCGATCCAGATCGTCGCCCCCTTCGGCACGCTGGTGAACCCGGCGCGCCCCGCGGCAACTCGGGCGCGCACGAGCACCTGCTACAAGATCTTCGACGCGGTCAACTACGCGCTGGCTCCGGTCCTGCCGGAGATGGTCATCGCGCCCGGGTTCGACTGCCAGACCGGCATCTCACTGTCACACAAAGCGGCGGGGCGGTTCCGCGTGCTCTCCGAGGTGCTGGGGGCGGGCGTCGGGGCGCTGCACAACCAGGACGGCGCCGATGGCATGATCATGCACCTGACCAACGGGATGAACACGCCCGTGGAGTCGGTCGAGATCGAATTTCCCTTCGTGGAAGTCCTCCGCTATGGACTGGTGCAGAACTCCGGAGGCGCCGGGAAGTATCGCGGCGGCCTCGGGATGGAACGCCGGTACCGGATTCTCGACGAGGACGTCCACTTCGGGCTGCACTCCGACCGGCATCGCCACTCGGCGGCGGGCCTTTATGCAGGGCAGGGCGGAAAGCCGGGAGCATGTTTCGTGGAGCGGTCCGGCGAGGTGGTGCCCCTGGGGTCGAAAGTCCGGGCAAATCTTCGAAAGGGAGATGTGCTGGCCGTCCGGTCGGGCGGCGGCGCAGGATACGGATCCGTGTCGGAGCGGGACCCCGCGCTTGTCCGGCAGGACCTCCGCGAGGAGCGAATCACCGCCGAGCACGCCCGCGATGTCTACGGCGCTCCGGCCGAACCGCCTGGAACCCACGAACGCGTTCGTGCATGAGCCGGCCGCGGGTACCGTTCAAGAACCTGGCGGCAGCCGTCCCTCCATTCCCGCTGGCCCGGGGCGGCGCGGCGCTGCTGGTTCTCGACGTCCATCGGTTTACCGCCGACGTCAACGCCGGCTACGGGCGCCTGGCTGCAGAACGCGGCATCCGGCGTGAGCTGGAAGAATACTACGAGCAGCTGCAGCAGGTCCAGGTCAACCTGAAGCGGCTGTTGCTCGGATGCCGGCAGCGCGGGGTGGCGGTGCTGTTCACGCGGCTGGTGGCGCACCCGCGGGGCGGCAATGATGGAGTGTCGGCGCAGGCCCGTGTGACGGGCTTCTGGACCACCGGCGGCTCCATCGAGGCGGAGTTTCTCCCTGGGCTGGCTCCCGCCGCGGGCGAGGAGATCATTGACAAAACCGCGGTCAGCGCCTTCGGCGTTCCGGAGACGGAGGCCGCGCTGGGGCGTCGAGGGGTGCGTTACTTGGTCCTGGCCGGCGTGTCCGCCAATGGAGCGGTCGAGCACACCGCCCGCGACGCAGGGGACCGCGGCTTCGGCGTGGTGGTCGCGTCCGACGCCTGCGCCGCCGACACGTGGGCCCTGCACACGCACGTGATGACCACCCTCGCCGGCGGGCTCATCCGCATCCGGAGCACGGACGCCGTGCTCGAGATGCTGGACGGTGCACGGACGTAGATGGCTCACATTCAGACGGTTACCGGGCCCATCGAGCCCGAAGCGCTCGGCACCACCTACATGCACGAACACATCCTCTGTGACCAGCGCCGTTGCCGCCAGGATGGTCTGCGGCGGCCGGGGAGCGAGGACGGGCTTATGGTCCTCGACGATGCCGCGGTGGCGATCGAGGAGCTCACGGACATCCGCCGGTTAGGCGCCGACGCGGTCGTCGAAGTGACGATGCAGGCCTGGGGCCGCGACGTCGCCGGCCTGCGCCGCATCAGTGAGGCCACGGGGTTGAAGATTATCGCCACGTCCGGGTTCTACGTCGAGCTCTGTCATCCGGCGTTCGTTGCCGACCAGAGCATCGACGAGCTCGCGGACGGGTTGGTCAGCGAGATGACGCACGGGGCGGATGGAACCGGGATCCGCACGGGCCTGCTGAAGGCCTCGATCAGCCGCCCGGTTGTGGAGGGTCCGGAGGAGAAGTGCGCGCGGGCGGTGGCGCGGGCGGCGCGGCGCACCGGCGCCGCCGTCACAACGCACACCTCGGGCGCGATCCGTTTCGAGGTCCCCGGAGGAAATATCGGCTGGCAGCTGCTGGACCTCTTCGAAGCCGAGGGCGTCGATCTTCGCCGCGTTATCGTGGGGCACGTCGATGAGAACGCAGATCTCCGTCACCTGCAGGCGCTGTGCCGGCGGGGAGCCTTCATCCAGTTTGACGTGATCGGTAAGCACCACTGGATGCTCGACGAGACCCGCGCCGAGCTGATCGCCGCCCTGGTCGCCGCGGGCTTCACGGATCACCTGCTCCTGTCGACGGATCGGGCGCGCCGGAGCGAGCTGAAACATTACGGGGGTTTGGGATACGCGTGCCTGCTCAGCCGCTTCGTCCCCATGCTGCGGGCGGCGGGGCTCGGTGAGCAGGTCATTCACCGGATGCTGGTCGAGAACCCGCGGCGGGTTCTCCCCATCCAGGAGAGCTGACCCCGTGGAGCAGGAGCTGCGGTCGATCAGAGCCTACCTGGACGCGAATCACGCGCGACACCTCGCGCGGCTGCAGACATGGCTCCGGCAGCCGAGCGTGTCGCTGGACGGGATCGGCGGCACGGAATGCGCCGCCCTCTTCATTGACCTCCTGCGCGACGCGGGTTTCCCGGACGCTGAGGTGGTGCGCACGCCGGGGATGCCGGGCGTCTGGGCCGC
>JBIOWP010000112.1:0-5567 GCA_044868695.1 bacterium | reverse complement strand
GGGAGTCAGTGTGGAGAGTGAACCCCCGACCTCGAGGGGGGTGCGGGGGAGCGCAAGCTCCCCCGGAGTGTTAAGGGGAGGATTCGGAGGGGCTGGCCCCTCCGAGGAGGGAGCCGCGACATCAAATTCCTCTCGGGGCCCCGGCTGCTATAGGCAGACGGGGGTCGCGGCGACCGACGGGAGGGGGTTCAAGTCCCCTTCTCTTGGTGACGAACAACGACCTTTGGCATGCCTCTGATCGCAATCATCTTACTCACCCTCACCCTGGCCTCTCCTGCCCTTTCGGCAACGCCCAAAGTCCAGCAACTCGCCTTCGTCTCCCCGCAAACCGGCATCCCCCAAATTTTCCTCATCGGCGCTGACGGCACCGGCCTGCGGAAGATGACATCGTCCCCCGACCCGAGCACTACGCCCGCGTGGTCACCCGATGGCAGCCAGCTGGCCTTCGTCCGGCATGCCGACGAGGGGAGCCATATCTATGTCATAGGAGCCGACGGCTCCCATGAACGTCGGCTTACGGCAACCCCCGGCCGGCACACCTCGCCCTCCTGGTCTCCCGACGACCGGTTCATTGTTTTTGTATCGGCCCGCGGAGGACCAGCCCAGCTCATGGTAATGCGCCGCGACGGTGGGGCGCCGCGGGCCCTCACACACGCACCCGGTACACATCGGGCGCCGGCTTGGTCACCGGACAGCGGCCTCATTGCCTACTTATCGAGAGAGGACGGCGGAGTCTTCGAACTGCACGTAATGCGACCCAACGGAAGCCAGAAGCAGCGCGTCCCAACGCGTGCGCCCGGTCTGCAGCCCGACGTTACGAGCTTCGCCTGGCTTCCTGACGGCCGTCTCGCGTACACCAGCCGCACCGGCCCCGCCCAAGAGGGGCTCACGATCACGACGGTCGACGGCATGCAGCAGCGTTTCCTGGGAACTGGGGGCGCCCCGGCCTGGGCGCCCGATGGACGCCGGTTCGCATTCGTCGTCTCTCGGGTCGGAGGCGCACAGATCTACGCACGCGAGACGGCTGGCGGACCACCGGTCCGCCTGACGGATCCCCGCCTAATCAGCGTCCGCCCCGCGTGGTCTCCCGATGGGCGGCAGATCGCGTTTCTCGTGATTCAGCGCGGAGTCGTCACACTCACGGTCATGAACGCCGACGGCAGCGCCGCGCGGGCGTTGGCCGAGGTGTACGGTGACCTCAGCGCGCCGCCCGTATTCGCCTGGCGGCCCAGCTAGCCTGCCCACCCCACCCCGGCGCCGATCGCAGCCCGCAGACGATCGGCAAGCTGCGCCTCGTGATATTGAATGTGGCGGACATTGACGATCTGGTGCTCCAGCTTTGGAATCTTGTACCAGCTGAAGCCGCTGCGTCGATTGTTCAGGTCGATTGCGTCAACCGCATCGTCCACCATCGACCTGCAGATGCTCCAGTAGGCCAGCAGTTCCGCTTTCGAATACGCTCGCCATCTTCCCATGGGTCTGTTCATGTGCTGGATTCCCCTCTGGTGGTGCTCCCAGGGACGAAAGACGCGGTTATTCACCTGGAGATATAGATGGGTGTAGAAGAGCGTGTGGTACGCAATTCGCCAGAATGGGTTGGCGTGACCGTCACTGCTGCTCCACAAGTCCTCGGGACATCGCCGGATAGCCGTCCGCAGCATCGCAAGGGTCGCGTGATACTGGCTCTTCAACGCGGACCGAACCGCTTCGACGGCAATCGTCTTTCCGGCCGGGCGTTTCCGCTGGCCCATGGGGTCCTCCATTCGATATCCTACGCTTCTCGGGTCTGAAAATAGCAGGGTCGGCGGTGTAGGCGCCGACCCCAAGGCGGTACTAGAATTCTACGCAGGCGTCGAAGAAAAGCCCTAGCACAATCGCAAGTGCGAAGGGCGACGCATTCTCCTGAGCCGGACCACCCAGCGCGTGCTCGGCGACTGCCGCACACCCTGCAGCGACGTTCTGTCCTGGCTGCTCAGGAAAGGTTGAACCCGGCGTCCCTCGGTCGGCAAACGCCGCCAACCCGAAGGATGCTACCAGCACGACCGTCGCCACAAGTACGGGAAGGATCCGCTCTCTCATCGGACACAGCCTCCTCTTCAAACGGCGCGGGCACTTCTGACTGCGCTGCCTCACCCACACCGAGGCACCCCATAATGTCGTTCGACGATGGTCCGATGCGCCCTTCCCTGCGAGGTGGCGGCAGGGGGCCTATTGTTTGCCGAAGAAGCAACCAGCATTCCTGGGGTGGAGGGTGTCCAATGAACGTTGTCGAGCAGCAGCACACGGCTGCCGAACAAGAGTGGCTGCAGGCATGGCTGGCTGGGCCGTCCCGGACCCGGCTCGCTGCTCTCCCGCCGCAGATCGGTGATCCGGCTCCTGACGTTTCGCTGGCCGACACCAACGGCAGGCAGCGCCGTTTGAGCGAGTTCTGGAAGGCCAAGCCTGCGCTCGTCTTATTTCTGCGCCAGTTCGGCTGCAGCTGTCTCGCAGAACGGTGGGAGAAGCTCCAGCAGGAAATCTCAGAACTTGACGGGGCCGGAGCGCAGGTCGTGGCCGTCTGCCAGGGAGAGCCCGAGCGCACAGCCGAGGTGGCCAGGCGCCGCGGGTATCCCTTCCCGATGCTCTGCGATCCCGACCGGAAGACGTATCAACTGTATGGCCTGCCGGAGGGAACGCCGGCGCAGATCCTGCATGACTTCGCCTGGAAACCAGGGGACCGGCAGACCGGGGAGCAGCTCCTGACCTCACGCCGCACCACGGAGCGCGCGCTGGTCGACAATCCCTGGCAGTTGCCCGGTGAATTCGTCATCTCGACCGCTGGGCGCCTCGTCCACACGCACCGGTACCAGTATTGCGAAGACTTCCCCCCGAAGACGGTACTCCTCGGCGCCATCGCGGCCGCGAGGCGAGTGTGAATGAACGCAAACGCTGAATGAAGGTACGTGGCTCGAATATGGAGAAAGGCGCGAATATGACCGTTGGGTCGTGGTCAGTTTTCTTCACGCCGTACGATGAAACACAAATTCGCATGGCTGCACCGACAGGGCCTGGGGTCTATATTCTGTGGATGCAGGACTCGGATGGAGGATGGACCCGATTTTATGTCAGCAAGGCGAACAACCTGGAATCGCAGCTGCTCGGTCATCTGAGCGCTGATGAACCCAACCCTTGCATCAAGCGGAACGTCAAGAACATGTGCGGATTCCATTGGATTGACATTACGATGGAATACGAACGAATAGGTGTCGAGAAGTACCTGTACGACATGATGAAGCCAGAGTGCAACGTGGCCGATCCAAGTGGGGCCCCCCTGAAGATTCCCCTTCCTCCCGAACCGTAGCCCACGAGCGATAGGCGTCGGAAACGGGCGGACGAAGTGGAAGAGGCTAGCGGGCGATGTCGAGCTCTACCTCCATCGCGAGGGGCTTTCCTGCTTTGACGACGAGCGTGCGCGTGGTGCTCAAGTAGCCCGCCCGGCTGATCGTCAGCTTATAGGTCCCTGGAGCGAGCGTCAGAGTCAGCGGGGTCGTGCCCACCCGCCTGGCATTGAGCATCACCGTCGCTCCGCTCGGCGTGGACCTCACGGTCACCGCCGGCTTGGCTGACGCCGGCTGGGCTGCGGCGGGCCTCCGGGTTGCAGCGGGTTTCTGAGTCGCGGCGGGTTTCTGGGTCGTACTGGGTTTCCGGGTCGTGGCTTTGGGCGCGGGTCGCTTTGGTTGGGCTTGCTTCCGTATCTTCGCCAGCAATCCGGCGACAAGGTCCTCCCCGCGCTGCACCCACATCTTCACGGTCGCGGTCACTTCCTTCGTGACCGGAACACGCGCGCGCACCGCGGGGACGTAACTTAACCCGACGAAGATGCCCGCAAGCACCAGCAGCAGCGCGGCGCGCCGCAAGAACAGAAATGCGAATCGAAAGATGCCGAGGACAAGGGATCGCACCGCCCCACCGCCGCGACGGAGAAGCAGAGCGGGAAGCGCGGCGAGCACCCGGGCGGGTGAACGGAGCCGCTGGCTAAGTTGCGCCGCGGGTTGCGGTGGCCATGACTTTTCGAGCCGGGCCACACTCAGATCTGTGCCGCACTGCTCGCAGACTGTGGATCCCAGACTCTCCTGCACCGCTCCACATTTCGGACACGAACGCGGCTCAAAACCGGTGACCCGCTGTCCCAAGGACATGGTCAATCTCCTGTGGTAGCCGTGTTATCCTTAGACGTACCCTGGAAAAGGCGCTATAGACAGGCCAGGGAGAGAGAACGAAAGGAATCCCACATGTCAGACAGCACGGTCAGCGTCCGCTATATGATCGATGACGTCGAGGCCGCAATTGTGTTCTACACGACCTACCTCGGTTTCAACCTCGAGTCCAATGCCGCTCCCGCCTTTGCCTCCGTCACCCGCGGCGGCCTCCGCCTGCTGCTCAGCGGCAAGACCAGTTCAGGTGCGCGGGCCATGCCGGACGGCCGCCAGCCTGTCCCAGGCGGCTGGAACCGAATTCAGGTGCCGGTGGCCGACCTCGCCGCCGAGGTCGCGCGCCTGCGCGCCGCCGGGCTCCGGTTCCGCAACGAAATCGTCAAAGGGGTCGGGGGGTCCCAGATCCTGCTCGACGATCCATCCGGCAACCCCGTCGAACTCTGGCAGGCGGCACCGGCTCGTTGATATCGCAGGGCCGATCGCGCCACACTGACGTGTTTCGGAGATAGGTTACGGATCTTCTCCGTGAATTCTTGTCGGAGGCGGCTGCGGAACAGGAACGGACTGGGCCGGGGCAGTCTGCGGTGCCGGACGCGATACTGCAGTAAGCGTAAGACTCAGCGACGCGGCTCCCCCGGTTTTCACAACGACAGTGCGCGTCACCGTGGCGTAGCCCCGCCGGCTGACTGTCACCTTGTACGTCCCCGGCGCGAGCCTGAGCGTCAGCGGAGTCTTCCCTGCTACTTTTGTATTGAGCTTGACCGTCGCACCGCTTGGGGAAGACTTCAGCGTCAGTGCCTGTACGGCGGGCTTGACCGACGCGGCCTTCTTCGCGGACACGACCGGCGAGGACGGGCGGCGCAGCAGCTCGAGCCCCTGCCTCAGATCTGCCACGTGTCCCCTTCCCCAGGTCTCCGCCTGCTGGATCCACTTGGTCTGCTGGACCCAGAGGCTGGCTGTTGCAGCGACATCCTTCATGATGGGGACCCGCGCATTGACCTCACCGACAAAACTCAACCCAACGATGAACACGCTCATCACGATGACGACTTTCACGGTGCGAAAGACGAGGGAGACGAGAAGCGTCACGCCGGCAACGCCCTGTCGAAGAAGATAGCGGGACGACAACCGGAGTAGCCGGCCCACGTGAAGCGGAGCACGGGGCGGAGCGGACTTCTTGACGTTCGCCCGCACGAGATCTGCGCCGCACTGCTCGCAGACCGTTGATCCCGGGCTTTCCTGGAGCATCCCGCACTTCGGACAGGCACGCTCGAGGGGAGATGGCCACGCCGCAGACATTGGGAATCCTTCAATGAGCGTGTCTCCAGCCACCCTGCGGCTCGGGGTTCTAGCCGGGACGGCTGGGCTCTTACT
>JBIOWP010000111.1:0-8516 GCA_044868695.1 bacterium | reverse complement strand
GCTACGGATCTGGAACCTGGCGCTGGTCATCCTTGCCTTCCTCCTTACGATCTTCGGGACGTTCCTCACCCGCAGCGGCATCCTGGCCTCGGTTCACTCGTTCACTCAGTCGCTGATCGGTCCTCTCTTCCTGGCGTTTCTGGGTGTCGCCCTGGTGACATCGTTGGGCGCGCTACTCGCGCGATTGCCCCAGATCCGCGACGAGAGGACGTTCGACAGCGTCTTCTCGCGCGACGCGATGATGTTGCTCAACAACGTCATCCTGCTGACGATGGCCTTCACCGTCTTCCTTGGGACGATCTTCCCGTTGGTCGTGGAGGCGGCCACCGGCGAAAAGATCACCGTGGGACCTCCGTTTTTCAACCGCCTGTTCGTCCCTCTGGGCGTCACGCTGCTGCTGACCATGGGTACCGGCACCGCGCTCCGGTGGGGACGGTCGGGACCGGAGGAGACGCGGAAGCTGGTCTGGCTGCTCGAGGGAACCGTGGTGGGCGTGATCGTCCTTGCACTCGCCGGCGTGCGGTCGCCCGCGGTGTTGGTGGCGCTTGGGGCCGTGCTGTTCATGACGCTCGCGCAACTCTTGGAGTATGTGAGGGGCATCCTCGCGCAGCGGGCGGCAACCGGCGAGCATCCGCTGGCCGCGCTGCGGACGCTGGTCGCGAGCAATCCACAGCGGTACTACGGCTACCTCACGCACCTGGGCCTAGCGGTGGTGATCGCCGGCCTCATCGGGTCGCAGTCGGGGCGGATTGAGGTCCAGCGGGGGCTGCGCGTGGGGCAGACGATGCAGGTCGGCTCCTACACGCTGCGTGTGGACGGCCTGGAGGCGGTGCCGCGGCCGGACAAGCTGATTGTGACAGCGCCGGTCGCCGTCGCACACAGTGATGGAACAGCCCTGGCCGGAACCGCGGGGTCCCCCACCGCCGTCGAAATTCTCCGGCCGTCAGAGAATTTCTACCGGCAGTCCCGCACGCCGGTCGCCACGCCGGCGGTGCGGTCCACCTGGCGAGAAGACCTCTATCTCGTTTTGATGGGGTTCGAGCCCGCGGACCAGAGCGTCGTGCTGCGGGTAGTGATCACTCCGCTGGTGTCCTGGATCTGGGCCGGCGGTGTCATTATGGTGGCCGCGGGGGTACTGGCCATATGGCCGTCACGCCCCAGGTAAAACGGTCTCGCGGGCTGCCGTTGGCGTGGACCCTGGCCGCTGCCGGTGCGGTCGCCCTGCTGCTGCTTCTGATTGCGGGGCTGCAGCGCGACCCGACCGCGATTCCCTCGCCTCTGGTCGGACGGAGCGCGCCGGAGTTCGTCCTCCCCTTGTTTGACGGATCCACTCTGCCCTCGTCCGACCTGCGCGGGAATGTGGTCGTCGTCAACTTCTGGGCGTCGTGGTGCATCCCGGCGTGTTATGACGAGGCACCGCACCTGCAGAGGGTGTGGGAACGCTACCGTGCGGGCGGGGTCGTTGTCGTCGGGGTGAACGTCCAGGATCAGGACGCGCCCGCGCGCGCGTTCATCAAGCGCTTCGCTCAAACGTTTCCCAACGGGGTGGACCGGACGGGAAGAATCTCCATCGACTACGGCGTCTACGGCGTGCCGGAGACATTCGTGATCGACCGGACCGGCCGCATCGCCGCCAAGCACGTCGGGGCGGTGACGGAGGAGTGGCTGGCGACACAAATCACTCCGCTGCTCGAGAAGGGCGATGGACCCTAGCACCCCCGATGCTCGGGCTCCGGGCATCGGGCTCCGGGCATCGAGAGGATCCTGGATCTTCGTCGCCCTTGTGCTCGTTGCCGTCCCGGTCGCAAGTGCCAAGGACCCGGAGGCGCGAGCACAGGCGATTGCCGCGCAGTTACGGTGCCCTGTCTGCCAGAACGAGAGCGTTGCTGATTCGCCGTCGGAGCTGGCTGCGCAGATGCGGGCGCTGATCCGCGAGAAGATCGCCGCCGGGGAAACCGATCAGCAGATCCTGGACTACTTCGTCAGCAGGTATGGGCAGTGGATCCTGCTGAACCCGCCCCGCCACGGGCTGAACTGGATCGTATGGCTCGCGCCGGCGGTCGTGTTGCTCGGCGGATCGTACATTGCACTCTCCTACTTCAGAGGCAGAGTTAGCATGCGCTCGATCACTGCGCCAACGGCATCAGGCGGGAAGAAACAGTAGGGGTACCCGCGGTACGTAGCGGCCGCTATGTTATCGGTGTCGCGCTCCAGGTCTGCCAGGCGGCGCTCGACTTCGTCACGCTCCGTTCCCAACGTCCGTGCCAGGTCCTCGTTGATGACGCGGATCCGCTGCGTAGCCTCGCGCCGCTCGCGCCGCGTCAACTGTCCGCCGTCCAGCTGGGCGATCAGACGCCACTTTTCATCGATCAGCTTCTGCTGATCGGGCGTTGGCTGCGTCAGCGCGCGGTCGGGGTTGTGCTGGAGTTCCAGCAGCCGCCGCTGCAGGGCCTGCCGTTCGGCGCCGGCATCGTGCGCGTCCAGAGGCAGGTGCAGCGTGGCGGAGACGACCGCATAAGCCGGAGGCTCGATCCCGATGTACTCGCGGATCACGGCGTCGGTCAAACGGTCGTAGCGGCCGCCGCCCACACCGTGGATGAACAGGTCGGCGACACAGAGCCGCGTGAATGCAGTCAGCGTCAGCGCACGCGGCCGCACCGCTACGGCGCTCAGGACCTCAGGTCCGGCCGCATCCGGCACATCGGCTGCAGGCTCTGTGCCTGCGAGGACGCGGAGACTATGCCCACCGCGCTGCACGAACAGCGGCTGGCGCCGCCCCCCGCGCACGATCCAAAATGGAAGCTCCTGCCGGTCGCCTTCACGGTGCAGGTCGGGAAATGGTTGCGCCCTCGTCCGGATATTGTAGCGGTCGCGGTAGGCCCCCAGATGCCTGTTGTAAATCTCCGCGAACCGCCCGGCGTCTCGCAGCAGATGGAGCACGAACCGCCTGAACTCAACTCCGGCGCTCAGCTGCGACACCGGCAGCTCGGCGGCACGCTTCGTCCCTTCGTACCGCCGGCGCGTCGAGGTCAGAAATACGCCGAGGTTGCCGGAACCCGCGCCAATTCCCGCTGCCCGGTCGAACGCCTCGAGAGCCTCCAGCGGTTCCCGCGTCTGCAGAGTCTGCAGATGGGCTCGAAGACGCCCTATGAACCCCTGCCATTCCGCCCGAGACGGAACCGCCACGGCCTCATATGGGACGTCGGCGTCGGCCCGCACTAGACTCTCACGCACCAGGCGCACTCTCCGTTCTTCACACCGCGGCACGTCGGCCCCAACGTCCTCGGCGACATCGCTGTCGACCGGCATACTCAAGGCCGCGACGCCGTCCTGGGCGAGCCGGTCCACCAGCAGGTGCTTGAGCCAGATCCCAGGATGGAAGAGGAACGGTTGATGCCCGGTAACCAGGAGCAGGTCGGCCGGCTGTGGCGTCGCGCAAGGCACGCCGAGGCTGCGCGAAAATACGGCGGCGGCCTGCGCGACTTCCAAGCGCGTCTGCCGGCGCACGGTCGCGAGAGGAACCCCGGCAATCCTGGCCGGCGTGCCGTTCAGCAGCTGCGCGTTGCGGGCGGCGACCGTGCGGAACTGTGCTGCTGGGGGCACACACAACGTCTCGCCCGGGCGCTGGGGGATTTCAAACTCCACGGCGCCGGGGAGAATTTTCGTCACCCGCCCTGCCCCTGTTCACCTACGACATGCGCGAGCCGGTGGGGCAGCCAGCGGGCCACTTCGGCTTCCAGCACCCCCAGGTAGTATGCGCGGCGGGTCTCGGGATCGTCCAGCCCGCCCCAGAACCGGCGGTGCGGGTTCTTGTAGATGCGGGCCACGGCCAGTTCCACAATCTTCAGATGGTGATAGGCTGCCTGCACCCAGACCTGCAGCGGCATCCCGTAGCTGGGTTCCGTTAGCTGAAAGGCCCGGAGAGCCGCGACGCGATACGCCTTGAACCCGCACCAGGCATCGGTAATTGTATAGCCGGTGATCGCCCGCAGCTTGTGGACAAACTCCTGATTCAGCCGCACCCGGTCCGCAGGCGCCGGGTCCCCGGGCATCGCCGGGTCCAGGTACCGGCTGCCGGACACGATATCGGCCCTGTCGATCGCCGTCAGAAACTCCGGGATGCGGTGCGGTTCATGCTGCTCATCGCAGTCGATGGTCACCGCCGCCTCGTACCTGCCGGTGACCGCCTGTGCGAAACCCGTGATGAGCGACTGGCCGTAGCCGCGGTTCGTTTCGTGGCGCACGAGGTGCACGTCTGGGGAAGCACGCGCGAGATCAACAGACCGGTCGGTGGAGCCATCGTCCACGACGAGGAGGTCGCTGTCCGGGGCGGCGCGGCGCACCTCCGCCACCACGCGCGGCAGCGTCGCCTCTTCATTGTAGACGGGGATGATGATCAGCGAGCGCACGACACCAAGTATAGGAACGCACGGGGCATGCCGCAATAATCCGCGTCACAACGCGAACTGCCGGTACCCTTACTCGTACGCCCTCATCATGTGCAGAAGCACCCGATCCAGGAACCGTTCGATCTGACGCATCGAGCGGAGCTTCCGGTCGGACGGCAGAGGAAGGCGCGAAGACACCGCCTGCGTAATCGACTCCTTGAAATACAGGAACGCCCGGGTCGCTTCGGCGGGACCCAAATGAAGCGCCGCGACCTGCCGGCCCAGTTCGCGCCCGGCGGTCTCCCCCGTCCGGAGCGCCGCGCGCTGCTGCCGGCCTCCGGCCAAGTATCCGGCCAGCGCGTCCATAAGCGTCCGGCACGTCAGCCGTATCGCCTCGGCGGCCGCAGGGTCGAGGCTGGCGTACCAGGGCTGCAGGTGGATCTCGCGGCGAGATGCTCCCGGCATCAGCCGCGCCCCGTGCGGCCCGATGACGTCTGCCAGCGTACTGTGGGATCCGGCCTGCTGCGATTGGACAAACGTGGACAGATCATCCTGGCGGTACCGCCGGTGGCCTCCGGGTGTGCGGAAGGCGCGGATGCGACCGGCATCAGTCCACGCACGCAACGTAGATTCGTCCACACCCAGGAACCTGCTGGCCTCGCCGAGCGGCAGCCATCCTGAGGCGTCCTGCGGAGACCGCGCGGGCGTCATGGGGTCATCCTCTCCAGCGCAGGCGCAGGCGAGGTTTTCGCCGACGCCAGCAGAAATCCAGCAAACATCATCGCCGCTGCCGCAAGTTCCGCGGCATAGAGGTAGTCAGCCAGCCCCAGGCGCAGCTGCGTGCTGGCGGCCGCCAGCACAAGCGCTCCGAAGGCGATCAGCAGGTTTCCTGCGACGCGCTGCGCAGCGATTTCTTTCCTGGATAGCAGCCAGGCCGAGTACAGCGCACCCCCCACCAGCGTCACCAGACCGTAGATGTTGAACACCGGCGTCAGTTTCCGCACGACTGCGCCGGGCGGAAGGATCTCCCGGTACTGTGCGCTCAGTGGTTCGTGCACGGTGAACGTCGTGCCGTCAACCGGTGTTGTGAGGACGAGGACCGCAGCTGCCAGCGTCCCCGCGATCAGCAGCCAGAGCAGCCCACGGGCCAGAGACTTCCGGGTGCTGAGCAGGAAGACTGTCCCCTGGCCCAGCCACGCCGCGTTGAGCATGGCGCCGTTGAGATACCAGAGGCGGAAGGCCAGCGGGTGCCAGGCCAGTGTCGAGTAGGCCTCGGCCAGGTTTGCCGCACCGAACATCGACAGCCCCACCCCCCACAGCAGAAAGTAGGCACGGCGACTCCGCGCATATCGCCGGAACACACTCGCGGCAAACGCAAGGATGATGACCGCGGTCGCCACCGGCAGCCATTGCTCAAGTGACATCATCCCGGCACGCCTTCCGGGAGGTGCGCGCGGACGAGCGCGGTGAGGGCGGCGACGAAATCGGCACTCTCGTTCAGGGAGCGCGCGCGGATCAACCGCATGCCCAGGGTACGGGCCACTGCGGCCGCCTCGACGTCGAGGTCGTACAAGATTTCCAGATGGTCCGCCACAAAGCCCACCGGGCAGACAATGCACTCCCGGTGGCCCTCACGACGCAAATCCCGAATGACCTCGAGCACGTCGGGACCCAGCCATGGCTCGCCGGTGTGGCTTGCGCTTTGATAGGCAAACCGCCACTGCGCGAGACCGACAGCATCCGCGACCTCCTCGCACGACTGCCGCAGCTGCTCTGGATAGGGATCGTTCCATTCCTTGATGCGCGTGGGCAGGCTGTGCGCCGTGAACACGACGCACACGCCGGAGCCGCCGTCGGTCGCGCGCTGCGCCTCTTGCACGCGCGATGCGATCGCGCGCACGAACTCCGGATGCACGTGCCAGCTGTCGACGCACCGGAAGGCAATGGCGTGACGCGCAGCCGCCTGCTCCGCGGCGGTCCGGTAGCTGCCAATGCTCATACGCGAATAGTGTGGGGCCAGCGCGATCCCCAGGAGCCGGCGCTCCCCGCCCCGGGCCGCCTCCGCGACAGCGTCGGCGATGAATGGGGGCGCATGCTTCATCCCCACGTAGGTCCGTATCTGAATACCCGTCTGCGCCAGCAGGCGTTCAACGCCCGCGGCTTGAGCGCGCGTAATCTCGATCAGCGGGGACCGCCCGCCGATGCGCTCGTACCGCGCGCGTAACTCTTCCACCTGCTCGTCGCTCGGCACGCGGCCTCCGCGGATGTGCGTAAGGTAGGCGGCCACGTCGTCCAGGGTCGCAGGGCTGCCGTAGGCCATGAGCAGCACGCCCAAGGATGGTGTCATCGCGAGCCCCGGACGGGCGTAGCGCTCCCTGTGCCTCGCTCACTGGACTCGTGCACCAACTCAACAACGTAGCGCAGGTGCTCGCGCGGAGTCTGCGGGTGCACGCCGTGACCCAGGTTGAAGATATGGCCGCGACGCCCACCTGCCCGCCGCAGGATGTCGAGCGTGTGCTCCCGGATTCCCTCGCGAGATCCCAGCACCACGGCGGGATCAAGGTTCCCCTGGATGCCACGGTCGCCGATGCGCGCCCAGGCGGCGTCCAGCGAAACCCGCCAGTCTACGCCGATGACGTCCCCACCTGCCTCCGCCATCTCCGCCAGCATCCCCGCCGTACCGGTACCGAAGTGGATCGCGCTGACGCCCGCCGACCGCAGCGCCGCAAAGATCTGCCTCGTGTACGGCGCCACGTGAGTCACGTAGTCCGCCGGGCTCAGGCAGCCGGCCCAGCTGTCAAACAGCTGCACCACCTGGACGCCGGCGGCGACCTGCGCCTGCAAGTAGCGCACAACCATGTCCGTCAGCTGTTCCATCAACCGGCTCCACACAGCTGGTTCCTGGTGCATAACCGCCTTCGTCGTCAGATACTCGCGCGACGGGCCGCCCTCGATCACGTAGCTGGCCAGGGTGAACGGCGCACCCGAAAACCCAATCAGCGGGATGGAGGAAGATCGCCGGATCAACCGGATCGTTTCCAGCACGGCACCCGTCGTCTCGTCGATCTCGAACGGGCGCAGCGTCTCGAGATCATGGGCGGACCGGACCGGATGGTCAATGACGGGTCCGCCGTCGGCCAGCTCGACCGCGATGCCCATGCTGCGCAGGGGCAGCATGATGTCGGCGAACAGGACGGCGGCGTCGACGCCGAGCTCGGCGACCGGCCGCAGCGTCACCTCGGCACCGAGCTCGGGGTGGCGCACGATCTCAACCAATGAGTACCGCTCCCGCAGCGCCCGATACTCCGGCTGCGACCGCCCGGCCTGCCGCATGAACCACACCGGCGTGCGATCGACCGGCTCGCTGCGGCATGCGCGGAGGAATCTGTCGTTTAGACGAACCTCAGTCGCCATCGCATCCCTTCCAACCGTCATCCCAACAGCCGGAGTGCGTCGGGCAGCGCCCGGTGAACGGCGGTGAGAATCGGCTGGTCCCGCAGTGTATACGCGCGTCCCTCAGTCTCTCGCAGCGCCGTCACGAGGTCCTGAAACGCGGCCAGGTCGTCGGTCTCGTACGCCACGATGAACTCCTGGTCATCCACCCCCGTCGAGTAAGCCAGGAGCTGGCGGACCTGAGTGAAGTCGTGGCCGATCCGGATGTGCTCGTTCATCATAGCCTGGCGGGCCTCGCGGCTGAGCCGGTACCAGTCATGCGTCTTGGTGAACGGGTACACGATCAGGTACGCGGCCCGGTCGCCCGTCACCAGCGCCTGCTCCTGGCTGCTGGGCCGCTTGACATAGCGCGACGGCCGCAGCAGGCCGACAAATGAATGCGCGATCCGCATCGACCGGCCGACCCCTGCACTCAGCAGGCGGCTGGCGGATTCCTCGAGTGCCTCCAGGGATGCCGCAAGCCTCACCAGGATGATGTCGGCGTCGGCGCGCAGGCCGACGGTGGTGTAGGTGAGCGTGCGGACCCCATCCCCCGGCTGCTGCAGCGCCCGGCGAAACGCGTCGAGATCCTCCTCGCGCTGCGCACTCGGTAACCTCCGCCATCCGGGGTCCACCTGTAATGCGAGCACCTGAACGATCTCTGGACTATTTACCGCCGGGTCAGCCACGTCGCGG
>JBIOWP010000110.1:0-21786 GCA_044868695.1 bacterium | reverse complement strand
ACGTGGGAAAATCGCTCCACGCTCATCAGGTCGGTCACGCGCACCGTCCCGTATTCACAGACGCGGCCCAGGTCATTGCGGCCCAGATCCACCAGCATCACGTGCTCCGCGCGCTCCTTCTCGTCGGCCAGCAGCTGCGCTTCCAGCGCGCGGTCGTCCTCGTCACTTGTCCCCCGCGGTCTGGTGCCGGCCAGGGGCCGCGTCTCCACTACGTCCCCCTCGAGCCGGACCAGCAGCTCCGGAGACGACCCGATGATCTTCACGCCCTCGAAGTCAAGGAAGAACATGTACGGCGACGGGTTCACCGTCCGCAGCGCCCGGTAGAGGTCCAGGGCATCCACGTCCTCAACGACGGCGGAGAACCGTCTCGACAACACGGCCTGGAAGATGTCCCCCGCGCGGATGTACTCTTTGGCGCGTTCCACCGCCTGCAGGAACGTCGCCACCGGCATGTCGCTGTCCATGACCGGCAGGACCCTGCCGCCGCCGGGCGGAGGCGCGGCCGGGGTCCGCAGCTGGTCGTAGAGCCGCTCCACCTTCTCGACGGCGCTCCGGTACGCCGATCCGCCGTCTCCGTCGACCGCCGCGTTGGCGACGATCTTCATCGTGTGGCGCACGTGGTCGAAGATGACGACGGTGTCGGCCACGGCCAGATAGCAGGTCGGCAGCGCCAGATCGTCCGCGGGGCGGCGCGGCAACCGCTCCCACGACCGCACCAAATCGTATCCGAAGTATCCGACGGCGCCGCCCGTGAATCGTGGCAGGGACGGGTCGACCACCGGCCGGTGCCGGCGCAGGATCTCGCGCGTGACGTCGAGCACGTCCGCGGTGCGCCGCTCCCGCCGGCTGCCGTCGCGGATGTCGACCTGATCGCCGCGGGAGACGATGCTGGCGACCGGACCGCTGCCGATGAACGAGTAGCGTCCGATGCGCTCCCCGCCTTCCACACTCTCCAGAAGGAACGCGTCGCCGTCTCCGCGGATTTTCAGAAAGGTCGAGATCGGCGTTTCCAGGTCGGCCGGTAGCTCACATGACACCGGGATCAGGTTCCCGCCGCGCGTGCGGCTGAGAAATTCCGTCTTCGTCGGCTCGATGTCGAGCACCGTCGCCATCACGTCACCGGTTGTCCTGGGCCCGCCGGCTCCGCTGCAGCAGCGCTTCCAGAGATTCCTCGCCATCCAGCGCGCGCTCCAGGCGGTCCAGCTCGCGGCGGAACTGCTTCAGCGCCTGCTTGATAGCGGCGCGATTGCCCCGGCAGATCTGCGTCCACAGCTCCGCCGGGCTGCCCGCGATGCGCGCGAGGCTGGCGAATGCAGGACCGCTGATGCCGATCGCCCGGTCCGTGGCCGCCGCGACTACCGCCGTGGCCAGGAGGTACGGGAGGTGGCTGATCTGCGCCACCAGATCATCGTGATCGGCCGGGGACAGGAGCACGGGCTGCATCCCCAGCCGCTCGGCGAGCTCCGTCATCACGGAGACGGCCGTTGGATCGGTGTGCTCCGTCGGCGTGAGGAGGAACGGCCGGCCCACCAGCAGCGCGGCATCGGCATTCCGGGCCCCGCGTCCCTCCGAGCCCGCCATGGGGTGACCGCCGATGTAGCGGACCCGCGGCGGCAGACGTTCTTCCAGCGCGCGCACGATGGCGGCCTTGGTGCTCGCCACGTCGGTGAGGACGCTGCCGGGCTTCATCACGTCCGCGACCCTGACCGCCGTGGGGATAACGTCGTCGGGAGGCACCGCGACCACCGCCAGATCTGTTCCCTTCAAGATGTCCAGGCCGGTCGCGCCCGCGTCGATCGCCCCAGCCTCCCGCGCGACGGCCAGGGCGTCGCCGTCAACGTCCATCCCCACCACCCGGTCCGCGATGTGTCCGCGGCGCAGCGCCAGGCCCAGAGAGGCGCCGATCAGGCCGACACCGACGATACCCACTGTTCCAAGTCGGTCCACGGCAACACCCTATTTCGGATTGCGAATTGTGAATTGCGAATTGAACTGCGCAGTTTCAATCCGCAATCGGCAATCCGCAATTCGCAATTATCTCGACAACGCGGGCTCCTGGACCTTGCGGCCGAGAGCCTTCGCAAGCGGCCCGAGCTCGTTCATGAGCGCGCGGAATTGGTCGGGGGTAAGCTGCTGCGGGCCGTCACTGCGGGCCTTCTCGGGATCGGGATGGACCTCCACGATCAGTCCATCGGCGCCGGCGGCCACGGCCGCCCGCGACATCGGCGCCACGTACTTGCGCTTGCCGGTGCCCTGACTGGGATCCACGATCACCGGCAGGTGCGTCAACTCCTTGAGCACCGGCACCGCGCTGAGATCGAGCAGGTACCGGGTGTAGTTGTCGAAGCCGCGGATGCCCCGCTCACAGAGCACGATGTCGTAGTTGCCCTCGTTCATGATGTACTCTGCCGCAAGCAACAGCTCTTGGATGGTCGCGCTAGGTCCGCGCTTCAACAGGACAGGTTGTTTGGCCCGGCCGGCTTCCCGCAGCAAGGTGTAGTTTTGCATGTTGCGCGCGCCGATCTGCACCATGTCGGCGTACCTCACCACCAACTGGAGCTGGTACGCGTCCATCGCCTCGGTAACGACCGGCAGGCCCGTCGCGCTGCGCGCCTCCGCCAGATAGCGCAGCCCTTCCTCTTCCAGCCCCTGGAACGTGTACGGCGACGTGCGCGGCTTGAACGCGCCTCCCCGGAGCATCACCGCGCCCGCCGCCTTGACCGCCTTCGCGGTCCCCACGATCTGCTCGAGACTCTCCACGGAACAGGGACCGGCGACGACGGTGACCGGGCCGTCGCCGAACCGCACGCCCTTGACCGTGACGACCGTGTTGTCCGGCTTGAAGTCCCGGCTGACGAGCTTGAACGGCTGGAGGATCGGGACGACCTTCTCCACGCCGGGGGTCGCCTCCAGCGACTGGCGCAGCGACTCCTTGGTGTGGCTGTCGCCGACGACGCCGATCACGGTGCGCTCGACGCCCACCGAGAGATGCGTGCCCAGGCCGGCGTCCTGGATCTTCTTGACGACCGCGTCGATCTGTTCGCGCGGCGCGCGCGGCTCCATGACGATGATCATCGTCTCGCCCCCGTGTAAGATCGCCATCCCGACGGTTCCTTCTCCGTGAGCATCCCAGCCCTCCAGAAATACAAACACCTCTCTCCCCTACCAAGGGGCGAGAGGTGATCCACAACTCCCGCGGTGCCACCCGGCTTCCGGCCCGCTGGCCGGCGCTCGCTGGTCCTGTCTCCGATGGTCACGGCGGAGATGCCGGCGCAACCTACTGGCGTGATTTGTATTGCGCATCACGCCTTCGGTGCGCGCCTCCCGGGCCCATTCCCTCGCCGTCGCGCTGCCGCGTTCTCACCGTTCCGCGGCTCTCTCCTGAGCGCGCCGCCGGGTACTTCCCCCGGTCATCGGCCTGTTTGCAAGTGGTAACGGGAATTATAACACAGCTGTCAAGGGCTCACCGATGCCTTGATGCGGTCCAGCGCGGCCTGCGCGCGCTCGATTGCAGCCGCGTCGGGGAGGACCGACGCGTACCGCACGTGCGCATACGCCTCCGTCAGGGACGCGATATCCACCTCGCAGCCCGGGAGCCGCGCGGTCAGGACCGGCCGGTACTCGTGGGGCGTCTGGTGCGGCGCGCGGGGTGCGGTCAGGGCCTCGCCGACCAGCAGCATCTCCCGGTAGATCGCCCGGATGGCGCTCACGGCAGGCAGGTCGGCGCGCGGCCCCGTCCGGGACCGCGCCCACAGTCTCCTCCAGATGGATCCGAGCCCGCCGACCACCGCCTCACCCGACCACACCGACTCCCGTTCATCATCGTCTTTCTTGCGCGCCCGCCGCCGTGCCCGCACGATCGAAACGGCAACGAGGATCACCAGGACGGCCACCACCAGGACCACCATCCCCCAGCGTGCGCCGCTGACCACCTCAGGCGGGAGGTCCTTCAGCAGATCCCGAAACGACGGCGGAGCCACAGCCGCCGGCGCGGGCATGACGATCCGCCGGAACGGCAGCCGCGCAAACACGAAGACCAGGAGACGGGCGACCACCATGGCGACGGCAAACAAGACATAGAAGATGAACTCGGCCGCGGGGGCCAGCGGGTGGAGCAGTTTCCCCAGCACCGGCCGCATCTCGACGTGCACAAGGCCGGCGACCATGGCGGCCGCGGAGAAGATCGCGCCCACGACCCCCAGCAGCATCAGCAGCCAGTGCCGGTTGGCGGCCAGCGCCTGAGCCGGGTCGGCCTGCCCTTCTTCCCATAGCGCTAGCAGCCTGGTGACGGCAAGTGCGCTCAGGCCGACCGAGAAGAACGCCAGCAGGTACGCCGGCGCCGGACCGGCCAGGGCGAAGCCTCGGGTGTCCCCGTACAGTGCCAGCAGGAACACGAACACAACGCTCCACCCGATGCCGCGGCGGAACGCGCGATCCACTTCGAAGTAGCCGAACTCCCGTTCCCCCAGCACCACTCCCCGCCACCACAAGACGGTGGCGGCCAGCGCGGCCACGACGGGCGGAGTGATCGCAGGAAGGGCATCGTGCGCGGCAACCAGCAGCGCACCGATCCACCGCGCATCCCACGGCGCCTGCGGGTAGTACGCAAGCTTGACCGCGGTCAATCCCACCGCGCAGCCCGCCGCGACGACCACGGTTCTGGTCGTGGAGAGCATCCAGGGCCGCGCCAGCGCAGCCCGCACGGTCAGATGTCCGACAGCCAGCAGGGCCAGGACCGATCCCGCCGGAAGCAGCGGAATGGTGGGCGACCCATAGAACGTGCCGCTGAGCAGCAGCACCCATGGGTAGGCCCAGGAAAACTCCAGCGCAACCAGCGTGAGGGGAAGGGCGCGGCGGAGGATCGTCACCCGATCGCCTCCGCGGTCAGGCTGTCGAGCGCCTGCCATCCCCGCACCTCGCTCACTCGATAGGTCGCGGTCGCGGTAGAGGGGGTCGCGGGGTCGTCGCCGATAAGCACGGCCACGGTCCCGTGTCCGGCCTCCCGCAGGCGGGACAGGCCGATCTCCAGGGGTTCGTCTGTCACCGCGGTGACCACGATCGCGGTCGTCCCCCACGGCAGCGCGGTGGCTTCGAGCTGCATCAGATCACCAACAGGCATGACAGGGGTCGGGAAGATCTTGGCGAGTGCCTCCAGCATCGAGGCGAGCTGCCCGGCCCCAGCGGCGGGCAGGACACGCACCCAGCGCAGCCCCTGCGGCAGGTAGCCGTTGGCGTAGAGCCCCACGTGGTGGCCGCCCTCGACCGCCCAGTTCGCAATCGAGGCGGCGGTCATGATGTTTAACTCCAGCAGCGGCCGGACAAATCCACGATACTCCGCATACCGTCCCAGCGTGTCCAGGTTCAGGAAGATCGCCACCCGGTGGCTGGCGGAGGTCTCGTATTGTTTGGAGCGCAGCCCCTGGGTGCGCGCGGTCGCCTTCCAGTGAATGGCCCGCAGCGGATCCCCCGGCGCATACTCGCGCACACCGATCACCCGCGTCGGATCATCCAGGGGATGGCGGCGCTGGAGGTCGCCCATCGGATGCAGCGCGGGCAACCCCAGCGCGGCCAGCGGCACAACTTTCGGATACACGAGCAGGTGATCCACCCGGTCGACGTCGCGGCCCCGCACGGTGAACCCGAAGATGTCGCCGGACCGCAGCCGCGCCGGACCTAGGGCAAAGTAGCCGCGGGCGTCACACCGCACCGCCGTATGCCGCCGCACCCGCTCGAACCAGCGCAGGCTGAACAGGTTGACGAGATGATGCCGGCGCTGGCGCAGCGCAGGAATCACCCGGCCGCGCAGCGGCATCAGCTCCTGCGGCAGCTCATCGACGACTTCGAGCCACGCCAGAGGGAGGGGTTTGCGGTTGGTGACCTCCATCGTGAAGGTCACCGTCTCTCCGTAGAACGCCCGCCTCGGCGAGAACGCGCGGCGGTACTCGACCCTGGACAGACAGTATCGGTCCCACAGGTAGGACGCCGCGGCGCTGAGCATGACGACCATCCCGAGGAGGAATGCAAAGGCATGGCGCGTCACCACGCCGACGGCGATGAGGAACCACGCGAGGAAGAGCCAGCCCTGCGTGTACATACGAAACTACGGGACCGGGGACCGGGGACCGGGGACCAGCAAGGACGCCGGCGCATTTTCCGGTCCCTGGTCCCGGGTCCCTGGTCCCGTCATTCGGCTTCCACCGGCGCCGGCACGCTCTTCAGAATTTCCGAGGCAATCTCGCGGGCTCCGCGCTCGCGGAGGCGCGCCTGGGAGGTCGTGATGAGCCGGTGGGGGAGCAGGGAAGGAACCAGCATCTTGACGTCATCGGGCAGCACGTACGCTCGGCCGCGAACCGCCGCCAGCGCCTGCGCGGTGCGGTGCAGGCCGAGGCTCCCGCGCGGACTCGCGCCGAGCTCAATCTCCGGGTGCGACCGGGTCGCCCGGACGATGCTGACGATGTACTCTTCCACGGCGGGGCTGACGTGGACGTCGCGCACCGCGCGCTGCATCGCCAGCAGTTCGTCGGCTGACGTGACCGCCTCCAGGTCGTCCAGTGGATTGGTTGAGCGAAAGCGCCGCAGGATTTCCACTTCGTCGTTCGCCGTGGGGTAGCCCACGGGCAGCTGCATGAGAAACCGATCGAGTTGGGCCTCCGGCAGCGGGAACGTCCCCTGTAGTTCGATAGGGTTTTGGGTCGCGATCACCATGAACGGCCGCGCCAGCGGCACCGTCCCGGTTTCCAGCGTCACCTGCCGTTCTTCCATACATTCGAGCAGCGCGGCCTGGGTGCGCGGCGTGGCCCGGTTGATCTCGTCCGCCAGCAGGACATTCGTAAACACCGGTCCCGGCCGGAACTCGAACTCCTGTGTCTTCTGATTGAAATAGTGCAGTCCGGTGACGTCCGCCGGCAGCAGGTCCGGGGTGCACTGCAGGCGGCGGAACGCGCAGCCCAGCGACTTGGCGAGGGTCTTCGCCAGCATCGTCTTCCCGATGCCGGGGACATCTTCGACCAGCAGGTGCCCCTCGCACAACAACGCGACCAGGGCCAGGTCGATCACCTGGCTCTTGCCCACGAGCACGCGCTCGATGTTGGCGCGGATCCGCACGGCGACGTCTGCGACCGTGGACAGCGCGGTCATGGGGCGGTCACCGCCCGCACGGCATCCACAAACTCTGGAAAGGAGACCGCGATCGCCTCCGCCCCGTCGACGGTCACCGGCGCGTCGGCCAGCAGTCCCGCGACCGCAAACGCCATCGCCACGCGGTGATCCCCCTCGCTGCGCACGTGGCCGCCCCGGAGGCGTCCCCCGTTGATCGTCAGGCCGTCGGGGTGCTCGTGCACCGTGATTCCCAGGGCGCGGAGCCCCGCCGCCATCGTCCCAATTCTATCCGACTCTTTGACGCGGAGCTCCGCGGCATCGGCGATGGTCGTCTCCCCGCGCGCGGCCGCCGCAACGATGCACAGCACGGGGAGTTCGTCGATCACGCGGGGGATCGTCTCGCCAGCGATGGCCACCCCGTGCAGCGTCCGCCCGCGCACCTGGACGGTCCCCACCGGTTCGCCCCCGCGCGCCGTCGAGTTTCGGACCAGGACCTCCGCTCCCATGGCGCGCAGCACATCCAGCACGCCGGTCCGCGTGGGGTTGAGGCCGACATCGTCGACGACGACATCCGACCCCGGCTGCGCCGCAGCCGCCGCCAGCAGAAACGCCCCCGACGAGATGTCGCCGGGCACGCTCACGTCGCGGCCGCGCAGCTCCCCGGCGGTGACGGAGATCCCGCCGGCCCGGCGCGTCACGCGTCCCCCGAACCATTCCAACATGCGCTCGGTGTGATCGCGAGACGGGACGGGCTCGATGACGGTGGTCTCGCCGTCCGCGAACAGCCCGGCCAGCAGCACCGCCGACTTCACCTGTGCGCTGGGGACCGGCAGCGTGTAGGAGATGCCGCGCAGCGGCCCTCCGGTGATGCGCAGCGGCGGGTGGCGGCCTCCCCCGCCAAGCGCCACGATGCGGGCTCCCATCTGCGACAGCGGCTCGACGATCCGGTCCATGGGGCGCGCGCGCAGCGATGCATCCCCGGTCAGCTCCGCGGTGAAAGATTGACCCGAGAGGATCCCCGCCAGCAGCCGCATCGTCGTGCCTGAGTTGCCGGCGTCCAGCGGCCCCGCGGGCGCGCGCCAGCGCAGCCCGGCGCCGTGTACGAGGACCCGGGGCCCGTCTTCTTCAATGGAAACCCCGAGCGCGCGTAGGCAGCCCAGCGTGGACAGGCAGTCGCCGGCGCGGAGAAAGTTGGTGACGACGGTGTCGCCCTGCGCGAGCGCGCCAACAAGCGCCGCCCGGTGCGAGATAGATTTGTCTCCGCCGACGCGCAGCCGCCCGGCCAGCCGGCCGGCGGGCGCCACGGTCAGGTCCATCAGAATAACAATTGCGGATTGCGGATTGGCGATTGCGAATTGATTCCCATCTTGATCTGGTGCAATCCGAAATCGACAATCCGCAATCCGACATTCATCGGCGGGACCGGAGATCGGGCCGCAGCGCGGATGCCCGCCGCAGGTAAATGTGCTCGATCTCTTCCTGCGCCCGGGGCGTGTTCCACAGCATCAGCACCCGGATGCACATCGGCAGGGCCCCGGGGACGGCGACCTCGGTGGCAGACATCAGCGGTACGGTCGTCCACTGCAACTGCCGCGCGGCCTCGGCAGGAAACGCGGCGGTGAGGTCCGGGGTCGAAGTGAACAGGATCGCGGCAATCTCGTCCGTCTCGACGTTGTTGGACTGCGCCATCTGCTGCAGCAGTTCGCGGGTCGCCTCCAGGATCGACCGTTCGGAGTCGTCCTCCACGGTGATGGCTCCCCGGACGCCTCGGATGTGCACCCGTTACTCCCGCGGTCGCGCCGCCGCGCGGTCGCGCGCCAGGTCCAGTGCGGCGCGCAGCCCAAGCAGAAAACTGTTCACCCCGAATCCGTAGATCACGCCCCGGCAGGCCGGCGCCAGGACGAGGGTCGATCGGAACTCGCCTCGCGCGACGACGTTGGTCATGTGCACTTCGATGACGGGGATCTGGATCGCGGCGATGGCGTCGCGCAGGGCGTAACTGTAGTGGGACAGCGCCCCCGCGTTGATCACGACGGCGTCGCAGGTCTTGCGGGCCGCCTGCAGGCGGTCGATGATGGCGCCGTCGCTGTTGGACTGAAAGAACTCCACGTCGGCGCCTTCCCGGGCGGCCAGGTCGGTCAGCTTCGCGCTGATATCCTGCATCGTGTCGCGGCCGTAGATGTGCGGCTCACGCTCACCGAGTAGGTTGAGGTTAGGCCCGTAGACGACGAGAACTTTGGACACCGACCAGCACCTCCGCCAGCAAGGGTTCCGGGACTTCCTGTTCTCGCACCACCTCGCCGATGCCTACCGGCAGGGGGCACCGCAGCACGCCGTCGCGGATCTTCTTGTCCAGCGTCATCGCCCGCCACACCGCGCGCCGGTTCACCGCGCCGAGCTTCGTCGGCAGACCCGCACGGGCCAGCAGCGCGTTCTGGCGCTCGACGATGGCCGCCTCCGCCAGCCCAAGCCGCTGCGCCAGACGTCCCTCCAGGGCCATGCCGATCGCGATCGCTTCCCCATGCGTCAGCCGGCGGAAACCGGCCGCTGCCTCGATCGCATGGCCGATGGTATGGCCGTAGTTGAGAATGCGGCGCTCCGACTGCTCCCGTTCATCGGCCTCCACCACCCGCGCCTTGAAGGCCGCGCAGCGCGAAATCACCTCGACCAGCACGCCGGTGTCCCGGCGGAGCACGGCGGGCAGTTGCTGCTCCAGATACTCGAAGAGCGAGGCATCGCCGATCACCGCGGTCTTGATTACCTCCGCCAGCCCGCTGCGCAGTTCCCGATCCGGGAGGGTCGTCAGCATCCGTACGTCGGCGACCGTGAGCGCAGGCTGGTAGAAGGCACCGATCAGATTTTTCGCCCGGGCATGGTTGACGGCGGTCTTGCCGCCGATGCTGCTGTCGACCATGGCGAGCAGGGTCGTCGGCACCTGCACCAACCGGATCCCCCGCATATAGGTGGCCGCCACAAATCCGCCGAGGTCGCCGATCACCCCGCCGCCCAGCGCGATCAGCGTCCCATACCGGTCGATGCGCGCGCGGGCCAGCCGCGTGTACAACCGGGATGCCGCCGGCAGGCTCTTGCTCGACTCGCCGGCGGGCACCTCCAGCGGCACCACGTCGAACCCGTCTCCCTTCAACGCGGCCAGGAGCCTGGCGCCGCCGCGTATTCGCGACGACCGCTCGCGCAGCAGCGCGCGGTGGGACAGCACGGCGACGCCGCGGCCCGCGCCCAACTCGCGCAGGTCAGCGGGGAGCAGGGGAAGGATGCCGTCGCCGACGTGAATCGGATACGCGCGGTCGCCCAGCCTGACGGTAATCGTGGTGCGTTCGCGCGAGCGGAGAAATGCCATGATGGCCTCGACCACTCCCTGCGGCGCGGCGTCGGAGACGTCGACCAGGAGATCGGCGTCGCGGTAGAGGGACCGGCGCTGGTCGAGGATCCGGACGAGATTCTCCCGCAGGTCCCCGCGCAGCAGCGGCCTCGCCTTCGCATCACCCAGCCGCTTGACCAGCACGTCGACGGGCGCGGTCAGCGACACGACCCACCCCTGCCGCCGGAGGCGGGTCATGTTCTCCGGCCGCAGCACGACGCCCCCGCCGGTCGCGACGACCGTGTCGGTGCGGCCCGCGACCTCCGCGACCACTCTGGCCTCGGCGTCGCGGAAATACTCCTCACCCCGCCGGGCAAAGATCTGCGCCACCGTCGCCCGTTCCCGGGCCTCCACCCGGCGGTCGGTGTCGACGCAGGTCCAGCCCAGCCGCCGGGCCAGCAGTTGCCCGACTTCGCTTTTGCCCGTGCCCATAAACCCAATCAGCACTACGTTCCGCATTTCGGAAGTAGATGGTGTCTATTCACATCTCCTTGATCCGTTTGAGGTACGCATCGTAGGCCACTCGGATGTCGCGGATGGTGTCGGCGCCAAATTTCTCCAGCAGCGCGTCCGCGAGGACGTACGCCACCATCGCCTCCGCGACCACGCCGGCCGCGGGCACCGCGCAGACATCGCTGCGGACGACCGCGCCGGCGCTGGGCTGCTTGGTCTGCATGTCCACGGAGCGCAGGGGTGACATCAGGGTGGAGAGGGGCTTCATCGCGCCGCGGACGACAAGCGGCGCGCCGGTCGTGACCCCCCCTTCCGATCCTCCGGCGCGGTTGGTCTCCCGGTAGAATCCGCGGTCGCGCTCCCAGAAGATCTCATCGTGGGCCTGCGAGCCCGGCGTGCGCGCGATCTCAAACGCCTGGCCGACCTCGGCGCCCTTCACCGCGTGGATAGACATCACGGCCTGAGCGAGCCGGCCGTCCAGCTTGCGGTCCCAGTGAACGTAGGAGCCGAGGCCTGGAGGGACGCCGAGCGCGACGACTTCGAACACGCCGCCGAGCGTGTCGCCGCGTTTCCTCGCGTCCTCGATCGCGCTCCGCATCTCCCCCTCGGAGGCGGCATCCACGCAGCGCAGTTCCGAGGCTTCCGCGGTCTGCGGGATCTCCTCCCATCGCGAGGGCCGGGTGCGGATGGCCACGCCGCCGACTTCCACCACGTGGCTGAACACCTGGATGCCGAACTCGCCGAGCAGCTTGCGGCACACGGCGCCGACGGCCACCCGCGCCGCAGTCTCGCGGGCGCTCGCCCGCTCCAGCGCCCGGCGGGCATCGTCAAAGCCGTATTTCATCGAGCCCGCCAGATCGGCGTGCCCCGGCCGCGGCCGCGTCAGCGGGGGTTCCTCGGTCCGCGCGTCGCGGTTGTCAATACGCAGCGCCACCGGGCCGCCGATCGTCTGCCCGCCCATCACCCCTGACACGATTTCAACGTGGTCGGTCTCGAGCTTCATGCGGGCGCTGCGCCCGTAGCCGCGCTGGCGGCGGGCCATCTGCGGGGTGATATCTTCTTCGCTCAGGGCGAGCCCTGCCGGCAGGCCCTCGATGACGGCGGTCAGCGCTTTGCCGTGAGACTCGCCGGCGGTGAGAAACCTCAACATTCGGCCGCACACCCCGCTCGAACGTTGAAATGTTGGAACGTTGAGACGTTGTGCCCTCGATGTGGCCTCGGCATGTTTCGCTCCAACGTTCCAACAGCAGTTCGGCTCTTCAACGTTTCAACGGTAGTTCGTCTAGCCCCAGTGCCCGCCGCATGACGTCCACCGGCGCCGGCCGTCCCGTCCACAGCTCGAAGCTGCGGGCGCCTTGAAACAGCAGCATCGACAGCCCGCTCACCGCCCGGGCGCCGGCCGCCTTCGCGCCCTCCAGGAGCTCGGTCCACACGGGAGTGTAGACCATGTCCAGGACGGCCACGCCGGGCCGCAGCCTGGCCGACAGAGCCGCCAGCCACTCGGCACGGCCGCCTCCCCCGCCCATCGCCGCCGACATCGTCGCCGCTGTGGCATGGACGACCACGTCGGCACCCTCGAGGGCGTGCTCGACGGCGTCCACCGTCAACGGGCCTGCGCTCACGCGGCAGGCCGGCGCCGCACGGCCGACCGTCTTCGCCAGTTCAACGGCCTTGGGCTCCGTGCGGTTAAGGACAGTGACGCGTGCAGCGCCCGCGGATGCCAGGGCCACCGCCGCCGCGCGACCGCCGCCGCCCGCGCCGAGGATCACGCATGCCCGTCCTGACGGCCGCACTCCCCCGTCGGCGGCAAGCGCGTCCAGCACGCCGGCCCCGTCGGTGTTGAACCCGCGCAGCCGGCCGCCGGTCACCTGCACCGTGTTCACCGCTCCGATCTGGCGCGCAGCGGGATCGAGATCATCCACGAGGCCGGCGGCCGCCTCTTTGTGCGGAATCGTCACATTCACTCCCGCCAGCCCCAGCGCTGCGACCCCCCGCAGCGCCTGCGGCAGCGCGCCCGCGCTCACCCGGAACGCCGCGTATACCCAGCTCATCTGCAGCGCCTCGAACGCGGCGTTGTGCATCCGCGGCGACAGCGAGTGGGCCACAGGATCGCCGATGATGCCGACCAGGGTGGTCCTGCCGTCGATAGCGGTCATTGTGGAGATTATAGCAACCCCGTTACTTCAGATGCGCCGTGGCGTTCGCCACGAACACGCGGCCGCGGTCACCGGCGAACTCCAGCACATTCACGCAGGCGTTGGTCTGCGCGAGGCGCCAGAATGACGACAGCGGCGCGCCCACCAGCGTAAGCAATATCAGTTTGTTCACACCTCCGTGGGCCACGACGGCGACCGGGGCCTCACGATGCCGGGCTACGATCCTGCGCAGCGCGCCGGTCGCCCGGACCCTCACGTCCTCCAGCGAGTCCGCGCCCGGGATCTGCACCTGATCCGGCCGCTCCCACCACTGCCGGAGCAGCGCGCCGAACCGCTGCTCGACTTCTTCGCCCAGCAGGCTCTCCCACTCCCCGAACGCGATCTCCCGCAAGTCGGGATCGGACTCTACGGATAGGGCATGTGGCGCCGCCACGGCGGCCGCGGTGGCGACCGCACGCTGCAACGGACTCGTGTAGACGGCCTGAAGGGGAACCGACCGCAGCGCCTCGCTCGTGCGCGCCGCCTGCAACCGCCCAGCGTCGCTCAGGGGCGGATCCATCGCGCCCTGCCAGCGGCGTTCGGCGTTCCACGTGGATTCGGCGTGCCGGAGGAGGTAGAGCCGCGTCACCGCGTACGGCGGCTGCGCATCGCTGCGAGGTACTGCCGGTAATACCGCTCCACCGCGCGGGGAGTGATGCTGAGGGACAGCGAGCGTTCCGGGCGGATGCCGCCGCTAAATGTCCTGGGGATGTGCAGGAGCTCGTGGATGATCACGCGATCCTGTTCCTGCCGGCTCAGCCGGTCAAACGCCGGCACCATGAACTCGATGACGTAATGCGGCCGCAGCCTCAGCGCGTCCTGGAACACCGGCGGCAGTCCCCAGATCCGCGCCAGGGCGTTGGCGCGCGAGCCTACGACCCGCACGCAGGTGATGCGGCGCACGTCGATGTAGCCGAGGTTGAGGGCGCGCACGATTCGGCGCAACCGGTTGAACAGATCGCCCGCCGCATGCCATTGCATGAGGACTTAGACCTCCGGGAATGCACTGACTAGGGTTGGCGGACGACGGGATGGAGTCCTGCCGCTCTGGGCCCGGTGCGCTTCACTTGGACAGCGCGATTTCCAGTCTGCGGTTGATCTTCCCTTTGTTCTCGGTCTTGGTAACGGTCAGGCGGCCGATCTCTTCGGTGGTCGCCACGTGCGTGCCGCCGTCGGCCTGCGCGTCGAACCCTTCGATCTCGATCACGCGCACTTCCCGAATCTCCGGCGGCAGCAAGTGCCTCGCCAGGCGTGACAGGTCCGACCGCTCGAACTCCTCGCGCGACACGAACCGCACCAGAATCCGCCGGCGCTCGCCAATGACCCGGTTCGCCTCCGCTTCAATCACGCCGATGCGCTCCTTGTTGAGATCTTCCAGGGAGAAATCCATCCGCGCGCGGTCGGGATAGATGGCGCCGCCGGTGACCAGCGCGTTGAACTGCTTGTACACTACACCGACGAGCACGTGCAGGGCGGAATGGTGGCGCATGATCGCGTAGCGCCGATCCCAGTTGAGCTCGCCGCGCACCGCCGTGTCCACCGCCGGCGCGGCAGTATCCAGTACGTGCCAGATCTCGTCTCCCTGGCGGCGGATCTCCACCGCACGCGCGCGACCGCCGGTCCACAGTACGTCCCCCGTGTCCGCAGGCTGTCCGCCGCCGCCCGGAAAGAACGCGCTGCGATCCACCGCGATCGCCTGCCCGTCGACCGCGGTCACGGTGGCGTCAAACTCCCGCATATAGCTGTCATGCAGGTACAGCAGCTCCGCCATGGTGCATCAGCCTCGGAGGGCGCCCGCCAGAATGCCCCGGATGAAGTACTTGCCGAGCAGCAGGAAAAACAGCAGCGGCACCAGCACCGTCATCAGCGCGGCCGCCATCTGCAAATTGTACAACGCCACATAGCTGCCTTTGATCTCCACCAGCTTCACTTGCACCGTGGTGGTGTACGGCGTGGACAGCGTCAAGGCCAGCAAGAATTCATTCCACACCTGGATGAACACCAGGATGGCGGTCGACGCGTAGCCGGGGAGCGCCACCACGGAGACAATCCGGAAGAAAATCTGCAGCCGCGACGCGCCGTCCACCTGGGCCGACTCCTCCAGCTCCCGGGGGACGGAGAAGAAGAACGTGGCCATGAGGACCGCGGCCAGCGGGACGTTGAGGATCAGGTAACTGAGGATCAGCCCGGCGTGGCTGAGCGCCAGGTGCGTCTTCGCGATAATCTGCACGAGCGGAATCAGCACGGCCTGGTAGGGCAGGTACAGCGCCACCGCCAGCAGGACGAAGATCACCTTCGTGATGGGCCAGCGGAAGCGGGCCAGGAAGTAACCTCCGAGCCCGCCCACGAAGACCGACAGCGCGGTGACGGTCACGGAGATGATGGTCGAGTTGACAAGCGCGGGGACCACGAGGCGCAGCGCGGTCGCGTAGTTGCCTACCTGAAGGCGCCCGCCCGGCACCAGGTACTGCCGCTGGGTGATCTCCAGGGGCGTCTTGAGCGACGTCACCCCCATGACATACACCGGCAGGATGTAGACGGCGGAGACCACGACCACCGTCGCCGCCACCAGCAGCCGCAGCGCCCGGGAGGGTCTCATTCAAACCACCGCTGCAGCGCGTAGATGGTGTAGGGGACGATGATGATGAACGCCAGGGCGAAGATCACCACCGCGAGCCCCGCGCCCAGTGCGACCAGGTGCTGTTGAAACGTGGCAATGAACTGGAACAAGGCGAGGACGTCGGTCGCGTATCCCGGACCCCCGAACGTCACCACGTACACGATGTCAAACACCTTCAGCGCCGAGATGAGCAGCAGCGACACCACGACCAGGATGCCGCCCCGGATGTTCGGGATGAGGACGTTGAAGAGAATCCGCAGCCGGGACGCGCCGTCGAGCATCGATGACTCGACCATCTCCGCAAGCTCGACGCTCCGGAACGACGCCTGCACGATGAGCACCGCGAGCCCGAGGTACTGCCACACGAACACCAGGATAAGCCAGTACGTCGCGGTGGACGGATTGGTGGTGTAGCCGCTCGTCAGGGCGTCCAGGCCCGCCGCGCGAAGCAGCGTGTTCAAAACGCCACGGTCGGGCTGGTACATCCACGACCAGATCGTGCCGGTCACCACGAAGGACATCGCGGCCGGGTAGAGCACGAGCGTTCGCAGGTAGGCCTCGAGCCCCTTGATCGAGCCGATCTCGAGCAGGTAGGCGAGGAAGACGGCCAGCACCACCGTGGGGACGACGCCCAGCACCAGCCACCGCACGTTGTTACCCAGATCGACCCAGAAGCGGTCCAGCCCGATCATGAACCGGTACCACTTCAGCCCGGCGAACGAGTAGTCGGGCGCGGTCCCCTGCCAGTCCGACACCGAGGTGTAGAACGTCCAGAACAACATTCCGTATAGGATCAGCAGAAAGAACAGCAGCGGCAGCGCGAACACGGCCGCCTCTCGCGCGCGGCGCAGGAGCAGACTGGAGGCGTTCACGACATCAGGGGGGAGGACAATGAACCAGGTCCCTCACGATGGAGCACACCGTGAGGGACCCCTGGACTAGCAGCCGGGTGGCTCCGCCGTCACATTCAAGGCCATTGATACCACGCCGCCCCTTCCCCGACGTTGTACTTCGTGAAGAGTTCGGCGACCGTCTTTACGGTGCCGGCGACGTCGGGTTTGGCGGTGAACGCCGCGGCAACGTCCCAGTAGGCCTGCGTGAAGCTGAACGGCGCGATGCTCCCGTGCTGGTCCAGGATCAGTTTCCCCGGATTGTTGCGGACGTAATTCTGCAGCTCCTGGCGGATGGGGTCCGGGAACTGTCCCGGGTCGATGTCAATGCGCGCGAACAGTCCGCCCTGCGTGACGTCGGTGGGCACCTGCAGCTCGGGCGACGCCACCACCTTCAACCAGTCCATCGTTGTCTTGGGGTGCGGCGCTCCCTTGGCCAGACCGTAGGTGTCCGGGTGGAAGAGCAGGATGCGGTCGGGCTTCTGCGGGAAGGTGACCGCGCCGAAGTCGGTGCCGGGGTTCCACCCACGGCTCTTGAAGTAACCGATCGCCCACGTCCCCATGATCACCATCGCCGAGTCCCCGGACACGACCAGACCGCAGGACTCATCCCACGTCAGTCCCGCATGGAACGGATAGATGTACGGGCGCAGCGCGTTGAGTTTGTCCAGCGCCGCCTTGAAAGTGGGGTCGGTGGCGACATCGACCTCACCCTTATACAATCTTACGTAATACTCAGGTCCGCCGGCCTCCAGGAGGATGCTGTCCAGCACGAAGGCCGCTTCCCACTTTTCCTTGGTGCCCAACGCCAACGGCGACATGCGCGGTCGCGCGGCCTTGATCCTCCGGGCGACCGCCAGCAGCTCGTCCGCCGTGGTCGGGGGCTGCAGGCCGAGCTCGTCAAACAGCTTCTTGTTGTAGTACAGGATGTTTTGAATGTGCATGTTTAGCGGAACGACGTATGGGTGGCCGGCGATGGTCACGGCATTGGCCAGCGGCTTCGGAATCGCATCTGCGTATTTCAGCTGCGCGTACACGTCGTCCAGCGGCACCAGATAGCCGCCGTCCACGTACGACTTCAGCTCGGCGCCGCCCAGTGTTTGCCAGGTGTCCGGCGGGATCCCGGCGGAGAGCCGCGCCTGCAGGACGACACGGTGGCTCACGCCGCCGCCGCCGGCAACCGGATTCTCGACGAGCTCGACATCGGGATAGGCGCCTTTGAGGGCTTTGAACATCGCGTCGGCGGCTTCGCGCTCCCCGCCGGCCGTCCACCAGTGGAAGATTTCCACCTTGCGCGCTTCGACCGCCTGCGGGGCGCGGCGCTGTGCGCCGGCCCAGTAGCCGGCGCCGCCAGCCACCGCGGCCGCCACAATGACGGCGATCACGATCTGCGTAACTGGGGCCCGAGATGGACCGTTGCTCATGCTCGCACCACCCCCGAAGTCCACCGGCACTGGCTGTGGGACCGACAGGCAGGGTTGTGGGGTGCGTTTCGGCGCGGGAGCGGAGGCTTCCTGTCGGCTACGAGGCGATGCTCTTCTCGACGACCAGAAACCCCTCGGGGCACCACGGGTGGGGCGTCCACCCGCGGACATCCAGCGGCTTGAGGACCTGCGGATCGGGAGTGAAGATCACTGCGCGCGAGGCGCCGTGTGCGCGCGCGTCCTCGGCGACCGTGCCGAAGACGGCCTGGACTCCGGGGGGAGTTCCGTCGAGCAGCGAGACCACGAGGGCGTCGGCCCGCAGCGCAAACAGCGCAGCTGCCTGCACCGCTTTCGATCCCGGGTGCAGCGCGGCCACGACCCGTCGATCTTTGGTCAGCCCACGCACCAGGTCGGCCGTCACGCGGCGGAACCGCCACCCGAGCGGGACCAGCCGGCGCCACGCCTGCGACGTCTGCCCGGATTCGACAAATGTGAGGAGAACTGGCGTCTGCTCCACCGGCGGCACGTGCACGGGCGCGTCATACGGGATGTGCGCCGGCACTGCGGCCGGGGCCGTCTCGACGACCGCCGCGCGCAGCAGCACGTGGTAGCCGGCGCGCTCGGCTACACCCAGCGCGGCGTACTCGTGGGCGGGCACCGCGGTGCGCACCACCGCCGCTCCGTAGCGGCGGGCGACGGTCTCGGCCTCCCGGACCAGCTGCGCAGCGACGCCTCGCCCCCGGGCATCGGGCTGCACGCGGAGGTTCTCCATCCAGGCCTCGCTGCGCCCAACGAGGCTGACGTGGATGCTTCCGACGACGCGCGTCCCGTCCTGGGCGACCAGTTCATGGCCGGGCTCCTCGCTCCATTGGTCCCACTCCTCGGGCGCGGCGGCCCGGCCGCCTACAATGCGGGGCAGTGGTGTGGTGTCAGAAGACGCGAGGCGGATGACGACGGACATCAACGAAACTACGGGACTGGGACAATCATCTGGTCCCTGGTCCCCGATCCCTGGTCCCTGCCAGGCGGCGCAGATCGCCGACCAGCGCCGCGTGGGCGATCGTCAGGAACACCGCAGCGGTGATGCGGCTGAACACGGTGCGGGTCTTGGGCGAAATGCCGCGCGCCTCCATCAAGTTCAGCGCGACGTGCCCGCCGTCGAGCGGGAACACCGGGAGCAGGTTCATAACGCCGAGCCCCAGGTTGATCGATCCGGCCAGGCGCGCCACGGCGCCGGGGCCCAGCCTCGCCGCGTGCGCGAGCGCCGACAGCGCGCCCACGACCCCGGTCACGCCGACCTGCCGGCCGTTGGTCGGGAGCGAGACCGGATGCCTGCGAAACGCCAGCAGCAGGGCTGCGCCCGCGATGATGTTGGTCAGCGGACCGGCCAGCAGCATCGGGATTCGCCGGAGTGGAGCGATGTGCCCGGCATCGACAGCGGCGTAGCCCCCCATCGGCAGCGCGCGTACCGCCACAGGCAGGCGGCCTACTCTCAGGCGAAGCAGGGCAGGACCGAAGCCGACCCCGACTTCCTTCACCGTCCCGCCGGCGCGGACCGCCGCGACCGCGTGCGCGGCTTCGTGCAGAGCGACCGTCGCGCCGATGACGCCGAGCGCCGTCAGGAAGTCGGCCCAGCGGTGTGAGCCCATCAGGTCTCTTTCCCAGGAATGTGAGCCACGGCCGCCAGGTGCTCGCCCTCGCCCAGTTTCAGCACGCGCACGCCCTGCGCGTGCCGGCTCATCACCGAGATCTGGGACACGGGGATGCGGTTGAAGACGCCGCCGGTGGTGCCGAGCAGGATCTCGTCGTCATCGTCGACCGCCCGCACGCCCACCACCGCGCCGGTCTTCTTGGTGACCTTCACGTTGATCACGCCCATGCCGCCGCGGCTCTTGGTCGGATACTGGCCCATCGGCGTGCGCTTGCCCAACCCGAGCTCCGTCACCGTGAGCAGCGCCTTGCCCTCCTTGGCGTCCGCCACCCCGACGACCTCGTCACCGCCGCGCAGCCGGACGCCGGTGACCCCGCGGGCGGCGCGGCCCATCTCGCGCACCTGCCCGGCTTTGAACCGGATGGCCTTGCCCTGCCTGGTGGCCAGGACAATCTCCGCGTTCTTGGCAATGAGCTTCACGGCCACCAGGCTGTCGTCCCGGCGCAGCGCGATGGCGAAGATGCCGGCCCGCTTGGCGTTGATGAACTCCATCAACCCGGTCCGCTTGACGATGCCCTTGCGGGTCACCATGAAGATGGTGCCTTCATCTTCAAACGAGCGGATGGCGATGATCGCGTTGATCCGCTCCCCCTGCGCGAGCGCCAGCAGGTTTACCATCGCGGTCCCGCGGGCCGTCCGGCCGGCCTCCGGGACCTCGTGCGCCTTCATCCGGTACACCTTGCCGCGATCGGAGAAAAACAGCAGGAACGCGTGGTTCGTCGTGGTGAGGACCTGTTGGACGAAGTCCTCTTCCTTGGTGGTCATCCCCACGACCCCGCGCGTCCCACGCCGCTGCAGCCGGTAGGTCTCCAGCGGCTGGCGCTTGACGTAGTTGTTGTGGGTGAGGCTGATCACCACATCGAGGTCGGGGATCAGGTCCTCGGCCTCAAACTCCTCCGCCTCCCGGCTGGTGATCTTGGTGCGCCGCGGGTCCCCGTACTTCTCCTTCATCTCCAGCAGCTCCGCGCGCACCGCCGCCATGATGAGTTTGGGCCGCGCCGAGGTGGCATCCCGCAGCATCTCCTTGTAGCGCGCGATGTCCTTGACCAGCAGCTTGTACTCCTCGTCGATCTTGTCGCGCTCCAGCGCGGTAAGACGCTGCAGCCGCATCTCGAGGATCGCGTCGGCCTGGCGCTCGCTGAGCTTGAACCGCTTCATCAGTCCCGCGCGGGCTTCCGGCACGTCCTTGGACTTGCGGATCAGCGCAATCACGTCGTCCAGGTGCTTCAGCGCGGTCCGCAGACCCTCCAGGATGTGCGCCCGCTCCTCCGCCCGGGCCAGCTCGAACTTCGTGCGCCGGATGACCACCGTCCGGCGGTGGCGCAGGTACTGCTCCAGCATATCCCGCAGCTTGAGGGTCTTCGGCACGCCGTCGACCAGCGCCAGCATGTTGGCGCCGAAGGTCGCCTGCAGCTGCGTGTGCTTGTACAGCTGGTTGCGGACGATCTGCGGGTTCGCGTCCCGGCGCAGCTCGATGACGATGCGCATCCCGCGGCGGTCAGACTCGTCGCGCAGGTCGCTGACCCCGGCCAGCTTCTTGTTGCGCACCAGCTCGGCCATGCGCTCGATCAGCGCCGCCTTGTTGACCATGAACGGCAGCTCGGTCACGATGACGGCCGTGCGGCCGCCCTTCATCTCCTCGATCTCCGCCTTCGCCCGCACCGTGATGCTGCCGCGGCCGGTCGTGTAGGCCGCCTTGATGCCGTCCCGCCCGAGGATGACGCCGCCGGTCGGGAAGTCGGGGCCCTTGATGATCTTCATCAGCTGCTCGTCGGTGGTGTCGGCCTCATCGATCATCGCCACCAGGCCGTCCACCAGTTCGCCCAGGTTGTGGGGGGGAATGTTGCTGGCCATGCCGACCGCGATGCCCGCGGCGCCGTTCATCAGCAGGTGCGGCACCTTCGCCGGCAGCACCACCGGCTCTTTCTCGTACTCGTCGTAGTTGGGGATGAAGTTAACGGTGTCCTTGTCGATGTCGGCCAGCAGCTCCATCGCGAGCGGAGTGAGACGGCACTC
>JBIOWP010000109.1:0-12639 GCA_044868695.1 bacterium | reverse complement strand
GTAGCTTTTATCCGTTAAGCCACGGCGCTTCCACTTGCCGCCGTAGGATCACTAGGCCCGCGTTTCCGCCCTGCTCGGCTTGTAAGCCTCACAGTCAAGCCCCCTTATGCCCTTACACTCGACGCATGGTTTCCAACCATGCTGAGGGGACCTTTGGGCGCCTCCGTTACCGTTTGGGAGGCGACCGCCCCAGTCAAACTGCCCACCTGCCACTGTTCCGAGAACCGGTGAGGTCCCCGGGTAGGACTTAATCTTGCCAAGGGTGGTATTCCAAGGTTGGCTCCACCGAGGCCAGAGCCCCGGCTTCTCAGCCTCCCACCTATCCTCTGCATGGTGAGACCAAATCCAATGGCAAGCTACAGTAAAGCTTCACGGGGTCTTTCCGTCCAGCTGCGGGTAACCCGTGTCTTCACGGGTCGCACAACTTCGCCGAGTCTCTCGTCGAGACAGCGCTCAGCTCGTTACGCCATTCGTGCAGGTCGGAACTTCACGCTCTCCCTGTCGCCAGGGGCGTAGACTATACCTTTATCTCGATTCGAGGGTATTTTTTCTTGCCTGTCGGATTGATCTCGGCCGCCATCGCGGCAATCCGGTTGAATCCTGCGTCCGTCAGGTGCTCGCCGCGATTTATCTCCTCGCAGATACCTGCGAAGATTTCGAAATCACGGCTCTTGGCGGACAGCATCGGGTAACACCGGAAGTGCGGGATGACTCTTTCCACCAGCTCCGGCACGCTGCGCACTTCGTACTTGAGTGTCCGATCGGAACGATCGGGGCGGATGGTTCCGCACCCAAACCTCGTCTGGAACAACTCAAGAATCTCCGCGCGCTCGCGATTCTGGCTGACGGAGAAACTGGGCCGAACATCCCAGCCGAAGGCATGCCGCGCGCTTCGATTGAACGTTACGCAAAAGCATCCTTCGCCGTCAGCGTAGCCTGAGAGGTACGCTCCGAGATCCATCCTAAGGCTCCCCCTGTCGAGATACCGGCGTATTGCGGTGCCCGTAGATTTGGTGTCACCACCAGAAGGCACCGCCCCGGGACTGCCGTCCCGAAGTCGTTACGGGGCTAACGGTAGGATTCTACCGCAGCTTCCCTCGGTATTACCCTGACCCATTTGGGTCATCGGGGCTCCACCGATATGAGCCGGGTTTGCTCGCGGGATCGCTCCCGCGACGGGCAAGGTGTCCTTACCCGACAAGGAACTTCGCTACCTTAGGACTGTTATAGTTACAGCCGCCGTTCACCGGGGCTTCAGTTCGAGGCGTCGCCTTGCGGCTAACCCCTCCCTTTAACCTTCCGGCACTGGGCAGGCGTCAGCCCCTATACGTCGCCTTGCGGCTTAGCAGAGACCTGTGTTTTTGTTAAACAGTCGGCTGAGCCGATTTACTGCGACCCCGTCGGGCTCCCACGGTATGCAGTCACCCAACGAGGCACCCCTTCTCCCGAGGTTACGGGGTCATTTTGCCGAGTTCCTTGACGAGAGTTCTCTCGCGCGCCTTGGCACGTTTCGTGCCCGGCCACCTGTGTCGGTTTGCGGTACGGGCGCCCCGCACCCTGGCCACGAGGCTTTTCTTGTCAGTGTGGGCTGAGCCACTTCGCCTTTGCTCGCGCTCGGGCTCGTATTCGCGTCTCGGCGTTGAATGGGGATCCGGATTTGCCTAGACCCCCCGCCTACCCGCTTAACCCGGGACAACCAATCCCCGGTAGGCCTACCCTCCTGCGTCCCCTCTTGGCTCGTAACGGATGCGGAGCGGGGCCGGAATGTCAACCGGCTGTCCGTCGGCTACGCCTGTCGGCCTCGCCTTAGGTCCCGCCTGACCTTACGCGGACGAACCTTCCGTAAGAAGCCTTGGCCTTACGGCGGACAGGATTCTCACCTGTCGTTTCGCTACTCATGCCGGCATTCGCACTTCCGCCTCGTCCAGCAGTCCTCGCGGTCTGCCTTCACCTACTGCGGAACGCTCCCCTACCACCCGCCGCAGGACGATACCCGCGACGGATTCGCAGCGTCGGTAGATGGCTTGAGCCCCGTTGAATCTTCGGCGCAGCACCACTCGACCAGTGAGCTGTTACGCACTCTTTGAAGGATGGCTGCTTCTAAGCCAACCTCCTGGCTGTCTGAGCGATGCCACTTCCTTTCCCACTTAGCCACCATTTCGGGACCTTAGCTGGCGATCTGGGCTGTTTCCCTCTTGTCTATGAGGCTTATCCCCCACGGACTCACTCCCGGCGAGCACCGCATGGCATTCGTAGTTTGGTTGGGTTCGGTACGGGTCCTCCCGCCCTAGCCCATCCAGAGCTCTACCACCACACGGCTCGGCGCCGAGGCGGCACCTAAATGCCTTTCGGGGAGAACCAGCAATCTCCGGGTTCGATTGGCATATCACCCCTACCCCCAACTCATCCCATGGTTTTTCAACACCAATGGGTTCGGGCCTCCACGGAGGGTTAACTCCGCTTCACCCTGGCCAGGGGTAGATCACCCGGTTTCGGGTCTGCCGCGTGCGACTGGTCGCCCTATTCAGACTCGGTTTCCCTACGCCTTCGGCCCAGAGGGCCTTCAGCTCGCCACACGCGACAACTCACCGGCTCATTCTTCAATAGGCATGCCGTCAGGCATTCCGATCCTTGCGGATCGGCATAGCCCTCCGACTGGTTGTGGGCACACGGTTTCAGATTCTATTTCACTCCCCTCCCGGGGTTCTTTTCACCTTTCCCTCACGGTACTCGTTCACTATCGGTCGCCAAGGGTATTTAGCCTTGGAAGGTGGTCCTCCCAGTTTCCCACGGGATTCCACGTGTCCCGCAGTACTCAGGAACGCCACCCAGGAAGTCCTCGCCGTTTCGCCTACGGGGCTGTCACCCTGTTTCGCCTGCCGTTCCAGGGCAGTTCGGCTACCGCGAGGATTGCTGACTTCCCGGCCGGTCCGCAGCCCGGCCCAGTGGCATCCTACAACACCGCGCGGACAACGCCCGCGGGCTATCACGCCCGCGCGGTTTGGGCTCTTCCCCGTTCGCTCGCCACTACTAGGGGAATCTCGTTTGATTTCTCTTCCACCTGGTACTGAGATGTTTCAGTTCCCAGGGTGCCCTCCACACCGCCTATGGATTCAGCGGTGGGTCCCGCGGTATGACCCGCGGGGGGTTCCCCCATTCGGACACGACCGGATCAAAGGTTGCTCGGCACCTCCCCGGTCCTTTCGCCGCCGACAGCGTCCTTCATCGGCCCTTAGCGCCAAGGCATCCACCGTGCGCCCTGTGTAGCTTGAAACCCACTTTAGGAGTAGCTGTCTAGAGCCTGCATTGCCCCCTCCTGCCTGCACACCCAGGCACGACGGGCCCCATCCGGCGATGGGGTATGATCTCGGACGCCTCGGGAGCGTCGGAGATCCGGCTCTCTGCGGTTGTCAAGGTGCATGTCCGGGGGATCCGGACAGTTCAGTGGAAGATCTGCAAGACACAAAAAGAGGGGATGAGCAGCCATCCCCTCGGTGCTCATCTTCACTACGTATTCAGTTAGCCGCTAGAGGTACCGAAGATCCGTGTTCCCTCCCGTGTCTAACAGACCATCACTCATTATAAACCCGACCCGAGTGTTGTCAAGGACCCGGCAGTCGAGTAGTGGTTCAGTCTGGACTGTCATCCGTCATCTGTTGGGCTAGTGGAAGGCCGCTCCGCTCTCGGGGCGGCTCACCCGCCGGGCGTAGCGCTCGGGCTCGCCCGCCACGATCGGCTGGGCTCACCCGGCCGGCACGACGGCCGGGCACGCTGCTCCGGCCCCCCCGCACTACCGCGCGCTCCATCCTGCATCGTGCTCCCTGCGTGACGCTGCGTGCGGGGCCCCGCCCTGCGCGACGCGGCCCTCGCGCACGGCGGCGACAGCTCGCCGCCACGTCGCTCCGCAGCCTTCCACCCGCCCCACGGGAGGTGCCTCGCAGACGCTCGGGACGGCCCAGCGGGCCGGGCGGCGGGCGAGTGGGGCGGCCCCGAGCGGAGATTGGAGGGCGGCAACCACCCACTGGCAGGCCGTGAGGTAGGGATCGACCGAAGTATGTCGCGGGGAAAGCAGCAGAGGCCGTCGTGTTCCGTCGCATCTTGGCAGGCGAGCGCACCAGGGAGCGTGAGGCCTGCACATCCAATCGGAAGCCGCCCGACTCGACGCGAGGGACCGCCCCCGAGCAGCCAGCCGCCCGTCCATTCAGACGACCCACTACCTAGAAGAGGGTAGTGGGTATCTTAAATTGAACCACTACTGCAGTCCGGCCCACCCAAACGCATAGAGCAGCACGCTGACCGCAAGCATCACCACACCACCCAGGCGGGCGACGCGATGGCGCGCCGTCAGCAGTATGACGGCGAGCGCGAGGGGCGCCAGCCATGTGTCGGCCGCCGCTTTCACCATATTCGTCACGAGCGCAAGGCCATAGGGTGTGGATATGTTCACGGCCAGCAGGGTCCACATGCCCACTGTTAGCGCCGCCAGCACGGCGGAAGGCAGGAAGATATCGATCCGGCGTTCGGGGAGCCCTGGGGCGCGGCGGAATGCGAGCCAGGCGCTCATCCCTGCGACCACGAGCAGGCCGGCATTGAATCCCGTATGGCGCCAGCTCCAGGCCGTGGCACCGGGCATCCCCAGCACGGGGCCTAGCATGGTGATCGCCGCGACCACGGTGCCGACAGCCGCTGCCGAAGATGCGGCCAGGGTGGCCCGGCCGGGACGCCAGAATCCCAGTGCCCCCGTCACCAGAGGGGTAAGCCGCGCGCCCGACACAAGATCCAGCAGCATGAGGAGAACCGACAGGATCCGTCCGAGCAGCGCGTAGGTCGTGGATGCCACCGGCGGACGGCCGAACCGAATGTCGACGACGTCGAGGGCGGCCTGCACGGCCGCGACGTCGTCCTCCCGCACCGGCACGGACCAGGATTTGCCGCCCAGGTCCGTGGCCGTGAGCACCGGCGTGCCGGTCATCCCGGCCCGGAGCCGCAGCTCGAGCAGCCCATCGTAGCGCAGGGACCGGGAGCTGACCGCCCCACGGCGCAGTGCCGCGGCCTCGGGCGGCGTGCCGTCAGGCACCCCCTCCAGCCAGACGGCGTGGTCTGCCTCCAGGATCACGTACATCCCGGGCGTCTTCGTCGAGACCACTTGTGACAGCGGCCGGACCGTCGCGGTCCCGGAGAAGCTGCGGATCACCTGAATCCGGCGGGCCAAGCTGGGATGGGTGGCGCCGCGCTCAAAGGCGAGACCCCACCGCCGCGGCATGCGCGCCAGGGTCGTAATCTTCACGAGCGCGCGCACCAGAGCCTCCGGATCGCCGCACAGCGCCACGGCGCGGCGGTCGCTCTCCTCTTCGTGGACCTTCCGGCGGGCCAGGGCGGACGTCAGCGCGATCATCATGACGACCGGCCATACGGCGAGGAACCCCCAATACGCTTCCGGCACCACGGCGGCGCCCGCCGTCGCCAGCACGATGAACACCGAGAGAACCATGTTGCCGGCAATGAGCCGGCGGCGGTTAAAGTACTCGAGATGGGCGACCTCGTGCGCGAAGACGGCGGCCTGCTCGTCGGCGTCGAGCGCCTGCATCAGGGCCGCGGTGAACGCGACCCCGGGCGTGAGCACGGAGGGCAGCGCGAACGCATTGACCACCCGGCCGTCGTCCGAGCCGAACCGGAAGAAACGCGGCGTCCGGATCTTTGTCTGTGCCGCGATCCCGGCAAAACGCGGGGGCAGCGGGAGGGGGCGGGCGCCGACCAGACGCACGAACACTCTCGAATAGGCGAAGTTCCACGCCACCAGCACCACCGCGAGTCCGGCCGCGATCTGCCACCGCGCCGCGGCGCCGGCGCCCACGACGAACGGGGCGATCATCACCACTAGCCAGAGGCCGAACCATCCCGCCCACAGCCGCAGGTGGAAGAGCAGGTACTGCCCGAGACTCCAGCGTTCATCCAGCAGCCGCCGGCGCGCGGGAAAGCTGGCGATGGTCACGGCAAGGAAGAGCCCGGGCACTGCCCAGCCCGCGTGATGCCGGACAAAGGTCAGCAGGATAATGATCGCGCCGATCGTGAGCTGCGTGACCTGCTGGTTTCGCGCCTGGAGGCGCTCGGAGAGCGCAGGATGCTCAGCGAGGCGGGTAAGACGCCACCCGCTCCACCATGCGAAAATCCCGGGGACGAGGATGAGGCCGATGGCCGACGCGGTTGAGCCGTTCATGAGCACTCCAGGAGTCAGTCCTGGATGAAGCGTACCCGCGCCGATTGGGGATCAGTCGCCGGCTATCCACGGGGGCCCGCCATCTCTGCGGGGAGCTGCACCGCCACCACCTCACCCCGGGCGCAGACCTGGCCGCGGGCGGACAGCGTGACCTCCACGACCACTTTCCGCCCTTTGACCTCTTTCGCCCGACCCCGGAGCTCCAGGGGAACGGCGATCGGTGTGGGTTTCTCGTAATTGACGTGCAGCGACGCAGTCACAAAGCGAAATGGCGGGTCTGACCCCACCGCGCGACCGGCGGCGCGGTATGCCGCGGCGGCGGCCGTTCCCGTGCCGTGGCAATCGATGAGCGACGCGATCAGCCCTCCATAGACGTACCCCTGAATCGCCGTGTGATAGGGCTGGGGCATGAAGGTGGCCACAGTCTCCTCACCGACCACCAGCGTCCTCAGACGCAGGCCGTGCTCATTCTTCTGACCGCACCCGTAACACCGGTTCAAATCCTCGGGATAGAAATCCTGAACGGCCTTCGGCTCCACGGCCACCCTCAGCCGGCCTTCTTCAGCCGGTCCAGAAACTGCTTGCGGAACTTGGCCACCTTCGGCGCAACGACGACGCGGCAGTATCCCTGATTGGGATTCCGCCGGAAGTACTCCTGATGGTAGTCCTCGGCCGGATAGAATGCCCCAAGCGGGACGATCTCGGTGACGATCGGCTCATCCCAGATGCCGGCGTCGTTGAGCTCCGTGATGACCTGCTCCGCGACTTTCTCCTGCTCTTCGCTGTGCGTGAAGATGGCCGAGCGGTACTGCGTCCCCACGTCACCGCCCTGGCGGTTGAGGGTTGTGGGGTCGTGAATGGCAAAGAACACCTTCAGCAGATCCTGGTAGGAGAGCACGTCCGGGTTGAACGCGACTTGCACGACCTCGGCATGGCCCGTCTCCCCGGTGCAGACGTGCTTATAGCTGGGGTTGGGAACGTCGCCGCCGGAGTATCCTGAGACGACGTCTTCCACACCCTCCAGATCGTCGAACACGGCTTCCAGGCACCAGAAGCACCCTCCGGCCAGGGTCGCAACTTCCTTGCGCATGTGGTCCTCCTCCTCTACTCCTTGCTCTTCATGATACCTGATGGGTGCGCGCGGTGGTCAGGAGTCTCTCCCGGCAGCCTGTCGATGGGCTCGAGGACCACGACAGGAATCCGGCGGGACGTACGCGCTTTGTAGTCGGCGTATCGCGGCATGGCCTGGACGACGCGGGTCCAGAACCGCTCGCGTTCGGCGCCGTTGGCTTCTCGGGCACGCACGCGCCGGCGTTGCCCTCCAACCTGGATTTCTGCCTCTGGGCGCGCCCGCAGGTTGAGCAGCCATGCCGGGTGGTTCGGCGCCCCGCCGTTAGAGGCAATGACGACCACGTTCCGGCCTTCCACGAGATGGGTGAGCGCTGTTGTGTGCAGCCGACCGGTGCGCCGGCCGGTGGTGGTGAGCAAAAGCACGGGCACACCCAGCAGCCGGCCGCCCACTCGTCCGGCGCTGATCCGGTATGCCCACCGGTGCAGCCGCCAGAGGACCGTCGCCGCTCTCATTTCACGATCTTGATATTGAAGTTCGCCGTCCCGAAATTGCCCAGCAGGCGCAGCCAGAGTGGCAGTAGCTGCTCCACGCCTCGGGCTGTCGAGATATCGCCCAGGTCGATGACCGTCTTCCAGCCGAACCAGCTCTTCAGGATCTCGCTGACTTTCGCTTTGGCGGTCTTGTCATTTCCACTCACGAAGACGTCATGATCGCCAGGGACCAGGGAGGGATTCACCATCAGCTTGCAGTTCATCGTATTGAGCGTCTTGACCACCTTCGCGTCGGGGAACATGCGCTGGATCTGTTCGGCGAGTGAATCGGTGTTGCATACCGACAGGGTCGGAGGCATGCCCTTCGAGAAGTCCAGGGGATTGGAGAGGTCGAGTAGGATCTTGCCTCTCAGATTCTCCGCGCCCGCCATCTTCAGAGCCTCCAGCGAGGCCATGCCGTGCGTACAGTTGAAGAGAATCTCGCCAAACCTGGTCGCGTCCGCAAAGGTGCCTTGTGACGCCCTGGGACCGCTCGCCTTCACCCACGCTGCGGCCTTCTCATTCGTTTTCGAGCGAGACCCCATCATGACGTCATGGCCTAGCTGCACGAGCTTTGTCCCGATAGTGGTGCCAACCATGCCGGTCCCCAAAACTCCGATCTTCATCCTTACCTCCTTGTGCGCTTCCGGCCCGCAGGACGGGTCGTCCGGCGGCCGCGAGAATGTCGTTTGACGTATTTGGGCTGATAGAGGTCAACATCGTCTCCGCCGGGTATCCGGAACCGGGCCACCGATCCCCAAGCCTCCTCGATGATGCCCGTGGTGAACTCCACGCCGCGGCGCTTCAACTCTTCCATGGTTTTGAGGAGGTCGTCACAATAGAACGAGATGCCGTGACCCTTCCGGTCATGGGGATGGACCCCGACCTCCCCCGCCGGAGCGTCGAAAATGAGCCAGCCTCCGCCCGTGTCGGTGAACGGAAAGCGCAGCTTGTCACGAAGAAACGCCCGCAGCTCCTCGGCAGCGGGTGTATAGAACATGGCGTGGACCCCGCGAATCATTCCTACCACCTCCGATCCGCCGTCACGGACACCTTGACGGCGGGGGCTAGAACCATCGGCGGACCTTCGCTCTGTACGCTCGGTAGGCCGGGCCAAACTGGGCTTCGAGGTGACGCTCTTCTTTCGCGACGAACCGGGTCGCGATCCACCACACGAACAGCGGGACGACCACCGCCGGGGACAGGCTTCCCAGGAAGACCCAGAGTCCGATCAGCATGAGGGTCATCGAGAGATAGAGGGGATTCCTGGTGTACCGGTATGGCCCCTCGGTGATCAGTTCGCTCGATTGCTCAAACGGGACAATGGTCGTGTCGTGTCGCGTGAAGTGCCTGCTTGCCGCCAGGCCCAGGAGCAGACCTGCCGCCACAGGCACCGCACCAGACGCCCGCCACGGCCATGACAGCCATCGCGCGACCGGAACCGCATAGTGCAGCCCAACCATCAGGATGATCGAGAACAACAAGAGAATCGGCGGGTAGAATCGCGGGGAAGGTGGTTGCTGCTCTGCCATCACGGCCAGGGCACCCATCGGTTCACCAGGTTCGTGTACTGCTCGTAGTCTTCGCCGAACTGCCCGCGCAGGGTCGGCTCCTCGTAGAAGATCACGAAGAGATGGAATGCCGCGGCAATCATGGCGGCGTAGACGAGGAGCAGCGGAACGAGGAACGCCACGCTCCAACCAACGACCATCACCAGGAGCGCCACGTACATCGGGTTGCGCACGTACTGATAGGGTCCGCCCATGACCAGCCGGGTCGGCGCGTCGATGGGTGCCGGCGTACCGCGGCCCGTGACGGTGAATTCCCGCAGACACCACAGGTACAGGCCTGCCCCGAGCATGACCAGCAGCACCCCCACCACAGAGGCGATATCGATCCGCCAGAGCGCAGCGGTGCGCCGCACGATCAGCAGCGGGAGGTAGACGGCAACCGACCCCGGGATGAGCAAGGTGAAGACCAGATTCTTCAGCAGGAGCTGCATCGCTATCTGGGAGCCCTCTGTGGGCGCAGGCCGCGGCGGACGACCGGCCGAGTTTCCTTTCGGCGGGCGACCTCCCTGAAGCCCGCCCGGTCGAATAGGTGCTTGGCTCCGAACCACATGAAGTCTGGGTGGCTCCGCGCCTTCTTGTCGATGGGATACGCCTCGAGCAGCGTGGCGCCCTTCGACCGGGCGTAGGCGATCGCCCCCCGCAGCAACGCTCTCGTGATGCCCTGACCCCGTTCTTGCGAATCGACGAAGAAACACACGATCGACCAGACCGGCTTCTCGTCGACGCGCTTCATTACCCGGGAGCGCTCCAGCCGCGGGTAGTCCTCGCGGGGACCCAGGGAGATCCAGCCGACAGGCCGTCGGTCTCTGTAGGCAATGAGCCCCGGCACCGTCCCGCGGTCCACGAGCGACTTCATGGCCCGCTTGTTGGCCTCGCCGGCAGGACCATCGGCACGTGCCCCCACCTTCCGGTAGTACATACACCAGCAGCCCCGGACGATTGACCCTCCGGGCCGGCTGAAGAGGTCGACCAGATCCCCCCACCGATCCCTCGTCAGAGGCCGTACCGCCAGTCGCATTAACGCCTCCAGAGTGTCAGGCCTTCACACTGCGTCGAGTTCGTTTCTTCATCGGCGGACCTCGCAATCCTACCGAACACTCACGCACACATGAAAATGGCCGCGGGCGCGCGGACACAAAGGGTCAATGAAAATGCCACAGCGCAGCCGACCGGCCGCGCTGTGGGGGATCTAGATGAGCTCGGGCGCGGTGGGGATGTAAATCAGTTCCAGAAGGCGTCGCCCGGCTGCGGACTTACCGGGGTCCCATCGGCGTCCTGAGTCCCGTGGGCAGGGTTCCCTGCCTTGTCAGGTACCTCTGCCGGAGTGGACTTGATTTCGGGGTTGTTTGGCCCCCCTATGACTGGGCAGACGTTGCTGGCGAATGCAGGGGCGGCGACTGCGCTCAGCAAAACGACGGTCAAAGAAACTCCCACAAGCACCCTGAGATCCCTCATCGTATCCCTCCTTGTGACCCCACGCTCCGCCGGGCCCACCTGTGGATCCCGAAGTGAACCTAGCAGACGATTGTTGGGGAGGGATAATGAACCTTTAAACGTCCTGTGAAGATTCCATAAAGGATGCCGAGGGACGATCGTGAGATGCCGGACGGGTCAGGGCCTGATCACGCGCTGCCGGCCGTCTGCACCCCTCAATGTGATGCCGGTCGTGGCCGGCTGCGCGGCAGTACCCGTCTGCCTGGCAATGATTTGTACATAACCGCGGGAGGCGTCCGTTCCTCCCTCAGAAAGCACCAATCCTGAGCCGTCCTCGCCCGCGCCAAGCTTCACGCGGATGATCCCGTCTTTGTCGAACAGATCGAGTTCAATTGGACCGCTTGAACCGCCTTTCACGTTGAGTCGCGCGCGAACCACACCGTGCTCGTCCACTAACTCGAGCGCGCCAGCACGCAGGATCGGAGTGACGCTCTGCGCTGCCATAGACCTCGCCTGCATCACGGTTAGCAGCAAGAGCACAAGGTTGATCGCGGTCAGCAGGATGACGACTCGTTGTGCCTTCATAGCCTTCACCTCTTTTCCAGGGGCCTGCCGATCAGCCAGTGGTGTCCGAACGGATCCACCACGCGTCCCTGCCGCCAACCGTAAGCCTGGTCGGCCACCGGAAAGAGCAGCCGCGCGCCGGCGGCCACGGCGCGGCTGGCCACGGCGTCGGGATCTGCGACGACCAGGTTGATTCGCACCGATGTGCCACCGAGCGACTCCGGGCTAAAGTTGAAAGCTTCGGGCGACTCGTCGGCGACTCCGATCTTCGCGCCTTCAATCGTTAGCTCGGCAACCACTCCCCCGTCGGGGCGCGCGAAACGTGTCAACTCGGTCGCTCCAAACGCCTCCTTGTAGAAGGCGATGGCTCGCGCGCCGTTTCTCACCGAGAGCATCGGCGTGATGGAGATTTGGGACGCTCCCGATGCCCCGCTGGGTACGTGCGTCATCGACCGCCTCCCCTAGCTCCCAACCTCGCGCCACCCGGATCCAATCCAGGGGATCGCCTGGTTGGCGTCGAGCCTGAGCCGCAGGCTCAGATGCGACGTATGGTGCTGGATGTGCCGGATGTTGTAGACGTACAGCTCGGCGCGGGAGAACGCCCGCCGCTCGAACCCGGCCCGCGCCGCGAGCGTCTCCGCAGTCTCCGCCGCGACCACGTCGGATGCCTTGCGTCGGCAGTGTTCGAGGTATGCTGTGATTGACGGCTTATCGTAGCGCGACACCGGCGCGCGGTCCTCGAATTCTTCGTAGTCGCCGAATAAACGCTCGTTGGCGAGATGAAATGGTTGGCGACGGAACGGCTCCTCATTCTGCCCGAGATAGAAGTCCGCGTAAAACAACGTGTGGAATGCGACCTGGCAAAACAGGTAGTTCACGACGCGCGCGTTCCAGACGGTCTCAGGACATCGATCAATGCAGGTGTTGAGCGTGCAGAGCGCTGCGTCGAACTGGTTCTTGACCAACGTTTTGAACGTGTCGAGCATTAGTGCCCACCGTCCTTTTCATGCGCGTCTCACACCGCGCGACCCGTTACTCCAAGGCCAGGGGTTCCCCGTTGAGGGCCGCGGTCGTCGTGACGGGAACCGGGTTGATCAACGACTGGAGCGTGAAGCACATCTGCTCCCCCATTTTGACCAGGTGCCGGATCTTCTCCGGCGGCTCGTCGGCCTCAACTTCGATGTGCGTTTCGAGACCGAGGGCGCCGCCATGCAGCGTGCCCTGGAGGGCCGACCCTTTCATGAAGAAACG
>JBIOWP010000108.1:0-20988 GCA_044868695.1 bacterium | reverse complement strand
CCGACGGATCGGCTTGTGCGCGGGTCGGCGGCGCGAAGCGGTCCACCGCCGGAACCGGCACAGGAGAGTCCAGCCGCTGTTCCTGCAGGGCGGCGTCCCAGCAGAGGTAGACCGGTCCCAGCGGGTCGGTCGTAGCGATGCGGTAGCCTCGGATGAACGATTCGACGATGCCCTGCAGGCTCGCCGGCTGGTCGTCCCACTTGACGTAATCCCGGATCGCGTTTCCCTGGACGAGCGCGGTGTGAATCCAGTCGATCCAGGGCCGGCGCGTTTCCACCGCCATGGGGCCGGTGCCGCCCATGACCAGCACGGGGGCGCGGTCGAGCCAAGCGGTGTAGATGGCCATCGCGGCATGGAGGAGGCCGACGACGTTGTGGACGATCGCGGCCATCGGCCGGCCCGCCGCCTTCCCATACCCCTGGGCGACGGCGACGGCGATCTCCTCATGGTTGCAGAGGATGATCTGGGGCATCACATTGCCGCCGTAGTTGACGATCGAATCGTGGAGGCCGCGGAAGGTGGCGCCGGGGTTGAGCGCCGCGTACTCGATCTCGTAGGCCTTGAAGAGGTCGACGATCAGATCCGAGCCGTACTCGGCATGCGAGGTCCACCCCCCGGCCTTCGCCGCGTCTTGCTCGCGCACGCCCTGATGGTCTGTCATTCCTGTCCTCCTGGCATGCTGAGCCGGCGGAGTTCTTCTTTTGTCAACGCACGAATGAGTGTGCCTACGGTCTTCGTCAGCGGGAGGTCGTAGCCTGCCGCGGAGGCGACGTCCATCGCCTGCTCGATGTCCTTGTGCGGCCAGGTCAGGTTGATCAGGTGCAGCGCCCGCAGCGCATAGCTGTCGGCGCTGCCGTGCTGCAGCGCCATGCGCAGCCGCGCAGGGGACACCCCGAGCCGTTCGGCCAGCGCGAGCGCCTCATGGACGGCTACCACGCCGGCCCACAGGATTAGATTGTTGGCGAGTTTGGCAATCTGGCCCGCGCCGACCTGCTGGTCGATATGCAGCACCTCTTTGCCAAAGGCCTCGAACACCGGACGGCACCGCTCGAACAGTTCGCGCGGCCCGCCGGCGAAGATGGTCAGCGTGCCCTCCTCCGCGGCCCGCTGGCCTTTCGCGACCGGCGCATCCAGCACGCCGATCCCGTGGCGGACGGCTCCCGCGAGCACCTCCCTGCAGGTGGACGGTTTCACCGTACTCGAGATGATGATCACCGTCCCGGGTTGAGCCGCCTCGAGCACGCCTCCAGGTCGCACGGTGACCTCGGCCACCTGGGCGTCGTCGGCGACGATGATGAGGACGGCGTCGCTGTGCTGGGCCAGCGCGGCGGGTGAGGGAAACGCCTTACCGCCGGTGTCGACCAGCGCCGTCAGGCGCGCCAGGTTGGGGTCGAATCCGCCGACCTCAAACCCGGCGCGCGTCAGATGGCGCGCCATCGGTAGGCCCATGCGCCCCAGGCCGATTACGCCGACTCGGCGAATCGCGTCCATTGGTCTCCCTCCTAGAGGTGAAACCGGGCCCGGATCCGCGGCGCGGCGGCATAGTTGAGCTGCACGAGCACGATGAACCCGATGCTCCAGTAGGTGTTGATGATGCACAATAACGCGCCGAAGGCATAGAGCGCCTGGGCGACCTGGATCCGGCGTGTGATGGCGGTCGAGACCTCCGCCGGCGTGCCGTCCTTCACGAGCCCCGCCCGGCTCGCATACCGCCATCCGGCGTACAGCGTCATTCCCGGAAGCAGAATGTTGACCCAATAGGTGAGCAGCGCGGTGCGGTAGGTGATGAACTCGGCCAGCAGGGTCGTCGAGAACGGCATCAACGCGACCCCAGCCAGGAACGCGATGTGGATCCAAGCAAAGTTGCGGTCTCCGCGGGTGAGGTAGTTGAGCTGCGTCTGCTGGCCGACCCAAAAGATCCCGAGGGTCAAGAAGCTCATCAAGTAGATGACCAGCCGCGGGGAGAGCGCGACCAGGCCGAGCCAGAGATCGCGCTCGCTGCGGACGGATTCCATCGCGGGCGCGCGGATATCGAGCACCAACAGTGTCATCGCGATCGCGAACAGGCCATCGCTCAGTGCCGCGAGCCGCTCCAGACTCTGGCCCGCGATGCGGTTGTACGCCGTGGCGGCTGCCCGTGTCGCGTTCATTTTGCCGCGATCTCTCCAGCCGCAGCCGGACGCCGCAGGTCGGGCACCGCCAGCATCGTCAGATTTCCGACAATCAGTGCGGCTGCGATCAGGTAGAAGACGGCAATCAGTCCGGCGCGGTCGGCGATCAGGCCTCCCAGGAGCGGCATCATCGTCGAGAACAGCGCCTGGGTCGTAAACAGCGCCCCGACGGTCGTGCCTTCATACTGGCGCGGCACTACGCCGATCGCCCAGCGGAAGATCGCCGGGCGCATGGAGTACGTGAAAAACCCGACCAGCGCCAGCGCGGCGACAAACGCTGCGCCGAGATGGAACGCGGCGAAGACGGCCACCGCCATGCTGGTCGAGAACATGCCGGCGGTGGCGACGCGCTTCGGCCCAATGCGGTCCGAGAGCGTGCCGGAGATCGGGGTGGCGATCATCCCCGAGACCTGCACCACCGACAGGTAGAATCCGACGAGCACGGCGGGCACCTTCAGGTCGTTCACCAGGTACAGCGGCAGGAAGCTCTGCAGTCCCTGCTGCGTGAAGGAGCGGATGCCGGAGACCAGCGCCAGGATCATCAGGTTCGCGTTCCGCACCAGTGTCCGCAACCCGGCCAGGTAGCCGCCCCGCGGGCGGGTAGCCGCCGCGGCTTCAACCGTGCGGCGGGCTCGCATGACGGCCTGCAGCGCAATCGCGCCGACGAGTATGCCGCCGGCGGCGGTCACCGGGATGACCTGCCGCCAGCTCAGATAGCCGAGCAGCACTCCGGTCATCAGCGGCGTCACGGTATCGCCGAGGTTGGCGCCGAGCTCGTGCACGGCGAGCCCGTACCCGCGACGGTCCGGATACATCTCCGAGATGGAGGTGATGGCGGCCGGATGCCAGAGAAATGACGCGAGGCCCATCAGCGCGCTGCACAGCACCATGAGCCAGAACGCCGACGTGGCGCCGATGATCACGTACGGCACCGCCATCCCCAGCAGGGCGAACGCCATGAATGCCGTGCGGTGCCCCAGGGTGTCCACGATGATCCCGGCAGGCAGATTCACGACGGTGCTCATGAACTGCCGCACGGCCAGCATGAGCCCGATCTGGCTGTACGTCAGGCCCAGGTCGCGCGCGATGAAGGGGAGCAGGAGGTACAGTGCCGCGGTGTACGAGTGGGTCGTGGCGTGCCCCACGCCGATCGCCCACATGCCCGCGTTGGTGCGGTCGGGCCGGGGCATGCGTGCCCACGGGAGAGAGACGCTGGCTTTCATGCTTCTTCCGCATCGAGGCGGACAGCCGCGCAGCGGTCGGCACGGAACGATACCCGCACCCGCTCCCCCCGCCGCATCTTGAACGAGGGATGGAGGCGCGCCCGCAGCTCGAGGTCCCCGACATCCAGACGGCAATCCACCGAATCGCCCAAGAAGACGACCTGTCCGATCGTCGCGTCCCACCCCTCCTGATCGGGTCCGCCTTCGCTGACGGTGATGTCTTCCGGCCGGATGGAGACCAAGACGTCGCTTCCGATCTGCCCATCCTGGGGCGCAGCGCAGGTAATGGGCCCATACCGGGTCTGCACCCGCACCAGGCCGCTCTCTTCGGCCGCGGCAACCCGGCCGGGGATGAGGTTCATGGAGCCGATGAATTCCGCGACGAAGCGGTTCACCGGACGCTCGTAGATGTCCCTCGGCGCCCCGACCTGCATGATGCGGCCCTGGTGCATCACCGCGACGACGTTGGACATCGCGAGGGCCTCGACCTGATCATGGGTGACGTAGATCGTCGTGATCCGCAGCGTGCGCTGCAGCTGGCGCAGCTCGAGTCGCATCTGCTCGCGCAGCTTGGCATCGAGATTCGAGAGGGGCTCATCCAGGAGCAGGAGTTTGGGTTCCCGCACCAGCGCGCGGGCGAGCGCCAGGCGCTGCTGCTGGCCGCCGCTCAACTTGGTGGCGGGGCGGTCCCGAAGGCTATCCAGCTGCACGGTCGCCAGCGCCTGCGACACGCGGCGTGCCAGTTCCACCGTCGATGGGCGGGAGGGTGAGACGCGCAGCGGGAACGCGACGTTGTCGAAGACGGTCATGTGCGGCCAGATAGCGTACGACTGGAACACCATGCCGATGTCCCGCTGGTTGGGCGGAACAAAGACGCCGCCCTGCCGCGAGGACACGATGGCGCCGGCCAGCTCGATCTCGCCCTCGTCCGGGCGCTCGAGTCCGGCGATGCAGCGCAGGGTCGTGGTCTTGCCGGATCCCGACGGGCCGAGGAGGGTGAAGAACCGGCCGGCGTCCACGTCGAAGCTCACCTGCTCGCACGCCGCGAGCATCCCGCGCTCCGTTTGATACGTTTTCGCCAGGCCGCGCACTTTGACCACGGCTAATGCTCCGCCGCGACGCCGGACCGCTGGCTGATCGTGCGGGAGATGGTGGCCAGTATGAAGAGAAAGACAACCAGCATCAGCCCCAGCGCCGACAGCTCCTGCGCATGGCCCGTGTTCCACAGGTCAAAGATGTAGACGGACAGCACCTCCGCCCCCGGCCCCCACAGAAGAATACTGCTGGAGAGCTCCCGGATCGACACGATGACGACGTAGATCCATCCGGCCAGCAGCGCCGGCTGCAGCAGCGGGAGCACGATCCGCACAAAGGTCTGGCCCCACGACGCGCCGCTGGTCTCGGCCGCTTCTTCCAGTTCCCTGTGGATCTGAAGCAGCGCGGCCGACGCGGTGCGCATCCCGTAGGGCAGGTACCGGGTGACGTAGGCGATGAGCAGGATCCAGACCGTGCCGTAGATGGGGACCGGGAGGGTCAGGTAGACCCAGATCAGCGCCACGCCCATCACGATGCCGGGAAAGATCAGCGGCAGCGATGTCAGGTGGTCCAGCAGCCACCGGCCCCGGACGCGGGCCCGGACCGTGGTCCAGGCGAGCACGGATGTCATGAGCATGACGATCGTGGCGCTGCCCGCCGCGAGGCCGATACTGTTCACAACAGCCCGCGTCGTCTTGGGCAGACCGAGCAGGAACGTGTAATTCTCCGTCGTCAGCATGGACAGCGCCTGCACCGACGGCCGCATGTAGAAGGGCAGGACCGAGTTCCACAGCAGGACGAACACCGGCAGAACGACCATCACGCCCAGATACGCCACGATGATGGCCGCGGCCGGATAGCGCCAGAGGCCGAGATCGATGACCCGCGGCCGGAAGCCCTTCCCCGTGATGGTGGCAAAGCGCGACGCCTCCCGGGTGATCCGGCCGTACAGGAAGATCCCGCCCAGCGTCAACAGGAGCAGGATCGTCGAGTACGCGCCGGCCAGCCCGAAGTCCGACGGGTAGGTCTTGATGGCCAGGTAGATCCGCGAGGTGAAGACGTGGATCCGCGCCGGGAGCCCGATGATCGCTGGGACCTCGAACGATTCCAAGCCCCTCAGGAAGAGCAGGAGGCTGGCACCGAGGATCGCGGGCACGTTGAGCTTCAGCGTGACCTGCGTGAAGGTGCGCAGGAGGCTGCTCCCCGACATCAGCGCGGCTTCCTCCAGCGCCGGGTCCATCGAGCGAAACGAGGCCGCCATCATCAGATACACAATGGGAGACCAGTGCAGCCCGTCTACCCAGATCATGCCTCCCATGGAGTAGATGTCGAACGGCGCGGCGCGCAGGCCGAACAGCTGCATCACCCACAGGTTCACCAGCCCGATCCGTGGGCTGAGCAAGAAGATCCAACTCAACGTGAACAGGATCCCGGGGATAATCAGGGGCACCAGGCTCACGGCGAAGAACAGGCCGCGCAGCGGCGTGTTCGTGCGTTCCGTGATCCAGGCGAGGGCGGTGCCGATCACCAGGGCCACGAGCATCGTCCCCACCGAGAAGAGCATGGAATTCGCCAGGATGGTGAGCGCCGCCCGGTCGGTGTAGGCGTGGACGTAGTTCTGCAGCGTGAACACCCCGGCTTGGCCGCCGACGGTGGGGGTGAAGAAGGTGCCGTAGAGGAGAAACGCCAGGGGCAGGAGCGTCAGGTACGCGACCACGACCGCGGTCACGGCCGGCAGCAGCGCCTGCAGAGACACCCGCGCCCGCAGCGGCGGGCGAAGGACCCTCACCGGAGCGGGCGCGGCGTGTGCCATTCTGTGGCCCGGCGTTAGCGGCGGATGAACAGCTCTTGCCAGAGCTGATCGTAGCGCGCGAATTTGGTCAGAAACGTGTTCGGATCAATGACGCGATACGCAAACCCCTGGTTCAGATACGGCGGGTTCGCATTCACCAGCGGGTGCGCGGGAATGCGCCCGAGCTTGACCAGCTCCGCCTGTCCTTCCGGGGATAGGAGGAAATCGACGAAGAGCATGGCGACGTGCGGGTGCGGGGCGTTCGCCGGCACCGAGACCACGTGCGGCACCGCGACGGCCGGCTGCAGCGGGCGCCAGTCGATCGGCGCGCGCCGCGACTTGAGCCGTTCGGCGCGGTGATTGTAGATCGTCGGCGACATCGGCACCTCGCCGGCGACGATGAGTTCCGCCAGCAGGGTATGCCCCGTGCGGACCAGCGGCTGCTGCGCGCTCAACCGCCGGAAGAACTCCATCGCTTTCGCTTCTCCCCACAGTTCCAGCAGCGTCCCCAGCCAGACCTGGTCCGTGGCCTCGATACCGACCTTCCCGCGCCACTTCGGATCCAGCAGGTCGTCATAGGTCTTGGGCGAGTCGGCGTCGGTGACCGCGTTCACGTTCCAGGCGGCGACCAGGATGTTGTAGCGCGTGGCCACCCAGGACTCCTTGGGATCTTTGGCCTGGCGCCCGAACGCGCCGGCGCGCGGAGTATAGAACCGCGTCCCGTACCCTTCGTTGAGCATCTTGGCGACGTCGATCCCGGTGCCCTCGAAGACGTCGGCGATGTACTTGCGTCCGCGATATTCGGTGATGATCTTCTGCGCGACGTCTTCGCCGGGCGCCCGGTACACCTCGCCCTTGATGAACGGGTACTTCTTGCTGAACGCGGCGATGATGGGTTGAGATTCTTCGAGGTCCATCGAGGTGTACATCATCAGTGCGCCCTCTTCGCGGGCGCCGGCCTCCAGCTTCGCCTGCCGGTCCGGGCCCCTGTACAGGGCGACCTCGGCGACCGCCGTGGCCCCTGAGGCCGGCGGGGCCGCGCCGGTCTGCGCCACCATGAGCGCGCAGACCAGGATCAGGCCCGCCACGACTGGGTTGCTCCTGCCGGTTCCTCTCATCGCTCCGCACCTACCCCCCCTGGTCGTCGTCCACCGCCTGCTCTTTCTTGAAGAGCCCCATGGTAATCATGAGCGGCGCGTTGGTCACGGCGAGGTAACGGGCGGGCCGCTGCGGGTCGGTGTTGAAGTGCTGGTGCCACCACCACAGCGGCGGCGAGAACATGTCGCCTTCCTGCCAGTCGATCCGCACCGGCGGCTCCTCGCCATTCTGGATAATGGAATACCCGCGTCCGGACAGGATGTAGATGATCGCTTCGTTGACGTGGCGGTGCCGTTTGTTGTGCCCGCCCGGCGGCAGTTCGCTGATGTGCGCGTCCAGATTCTTGTTCCCCGACAGGGCGAAGTGCGCCGACGCGCTTCCGCGCAATTTCCGCTGATGGACCGGATGCGCCCGGAGGTTCTTGAAGGACATTCCTTCGTAGAGGTGTTTTTTGCGAAACTCTTCCCGCTCGGTAGTTTCGTCGATGGTGCGCTTGGCCACGTGGCTCACCTCCGGATGGGAATCGGGATTCGCGCCGCGCGGGGCCCCCACCTTCGAATTCCAGGTCCCTGTTGAAGCGTTGGAACGTTTCAACATTTCAACGCTCCGGCGTTTCGGAGCACCAGGCCTGCCCGAGGCTGCCTCGCACGCTATGCAGGCACGACCGTCACATGGATCGCGCGTGGATCGGTGCGTTCACCCTGCACGCGGAGCGCCTGATCGGACCGGTCCAGCGGAAACTCGTGAGTGCGGAATTGCTCCAGCGGATACCGGCGGGACTGGATGATCCGCAGCGCCTCCTCCACCGACTCGTAGTCGCGGCCGCGGACTCCTTTGACGGTGAGTTCTTTGCGGATCACGATGTCGTTCAGCGGCGCGATGACCGGTTTCCCTCGCTTGGATGCCGCCAGGATGATCGTGGCGCCTTTCCGGGCGAGCGCGAGCGCCGTCTCCACGGTCTCAGGTGCTCCCGGGGCGAGGTCCACGATCAGGTCGGCCAGCGCTCCGCGCGTGAGCTCGCGAACCGCGGCGACCACGTCGGTGCGGCCGGCCTCGAGCGGCGTGGCCCCGACCGCGCGGGCGGCGTCCAGCCGCGGCCCGGGGGTGCGGCCGACGGCGATGACGTGCTTCGCGCCGCCCTCGAGCGCGGCCACGACGCACCCCAGCCCGTGCGCGCCGGGGCCGATGATGACCGCCGTGCCCCCGCGGGGCAGCCGTCCTTCCTTGAGCACCCAGCGGACGCCGTTGGAGATCGGCACGAACAGGGTCGCAAGGTCTGAGGTGACATCGTCGGGGATGCGGTGCACAAGCGCGCGGGGATGCAGGTACAGCATCTCGCTGAACCCGCCCCACAGCCCGGGAGGCACATCGATCGGTGTCGCGCCGTAGCGCAGGAAGGGTTGTTCCGACCGCGAGTCGGTGGCCTCGCACAGGGCCGGCCGGCCCGTGCGGCAGAACTCGCACTCCCCGCACGGGAGGAACTCCTCCACGGCGACCCGGTCACCGGGCCGGACGTGCCAGCGCTGCGCCGCGCGCTCTCCGATCTGCGCCACGCGCCCGACGATTTCGTGGCCCAGGATCAGCGGGCCGAGGTGCGCCCCGCGCTGCCGCGTGTAGAAGTCCCAGTCGGTCCCGCACAGACCGCACGCGTCGACGGTCAGGAGGCCGTCGTCGGGCCCCACGGCTGGGACCGGGAGCTGCCGCAGTTCCGTACGCAGCGGCCCCACCGCGACCGCAGCAGTAACCGTGCGGCCGGCCGCTGTCCTGTCCGTTCTACGATTCACGAATCACGATTCACGATTCTCAGGCCTGATCAATGTCGGGTTCGTGGATGGCGACAAGATCGCTCGTGTCGACCAGGGGAGCGAAATCGCTGTGCCTGACGCGGAGGAGGGCTTCCAGTTCATGCGCGCGCAGGAACACGGCCTGCCCGGCATTCATGTCCCGGATGAGGAGCGCCTCTTCTTTTCCTACGCGCGCCACGCCCACGCCTACCAACGCGAACTCGTTCCCCAGCGGCTCCATCGTGCCACCCGACCGCAGCGCGCCTTCCTCGTGAGGGTCCGTCTTGGGCGGCAGCAGCGGGATGGGTTTGTAGCGGACACGGGTGAGCCCTTCGAGCTCGAGCGGATCCAGGTAGGCCTCGACCGCGCGCGGGGCGCGGCTCCGGAGGCACAGGCGCGCTCCGGTCGCCGTCTCGTATTTGCTGACCTCGACGTTGCCCAGGTGCCCGAGCGGCGTGTCGGTAAACGCGGCGTGGCTCATCGCAGGCTAGGGGATGAATGAGAGGTTGTAGTGTGGCTGATCGGAGTCGAGCAGCACGACTTTCTTCTGGACGATCTTCCAGGCGCCGCCGACCCGGCGCAGCCGGTACTCACAGGTCGCGGGGAACAGCCGTACCACGTTGAGGCCAGCCTGTCCCAGTCCGCCCGGCCGCAATTCTGTAATCAGCTGGCGGCAGCGCAGCCGTGTCTCCTTCCCATCCGGCTCGATCTCCACGTTGGAGACGAGCCGCATCGTGCGGGAGGGCGGGTTCTGGTCCAGCACCGGCGTCTGCGTCAGCCGGTAGACCCGTTCATGGAGGCGCTTGCGGTCGTCGGAGATGATCGAGATCCCCTGCCCGGCCGCTTTGGCGGGATCGATCGGCACCCAGTAACTGCCGTCCTCGGTGAACAGCGCCTCCCACTCCTCGAAGCGGCGTTCATCGAGCAGCCGCGCTTCGGCGAACAGGAAGCGCTCGGCGTCCATGGCGGACAGCGCTGCCGGAGGTGCGGGGCGTGACGTGCGGGTCCGCCTCTCCATCTAGGGACGCGACATCTCCAGCCGCCACTGCCGGTACAGCGCGCGCTGCGGGGTTTCATCGGTCGTGTGGCTGACGCGTTCGCCGTTCTCGACCCGCTCGCGGTGCTGCCCGCGGCTGAACAGGTTCCACTCGTTCCCGCGCGCCCGCATGCCCGTCTGGACTTCGGTAAACACCTCGATGTCGTCGGGGGCGCCGAACCCCGCGGGGCCGTAGAAGCGCTCGTGACCGCGGATGCGCCCTTCGTTGATGGCATCCGGGACGCCACCGAGCGCATACACGTACAGCTGCACCTCGGTGCGGTTGGGCGCTTCCGGCACGATCACCCGCAGGTGGGTGTCGAAGAGGTAGAGGTTCGGGAAGATGAAGATGTTGCGCCGCGCGGAGAGGTCGATCAACTGCGCCTCGCTGTACTTCGCGCTCATCGCCTTCGCGTACTCCGGGTAGCGGTCCATCATGCGCGCAGTCCAGCTGGACGCGGGATTGAGGCTGCCCGGCCGCTCCAGCAGCCCGTGCCCGTTCATCAGGCCGCGGGCCGCCCCTTCCTGCCGGTACTTCTGCACCTCTTCGACGGTGGATTCCCGCGACAGCTGCAGCACCCGCTGCCACGACAGGTGAACGTAGTTCCCGTGATAGCCGTCGTAGCCGTTCTCCGCCTGGAGCTTCCAGTTGCCCGGGTACTCGTAGCGGTGCGGCGGGAGGACCAGTTCGATCTGCTCCGCGGGCGACCGCCCCAGCCACGCGTCCACGTATTTGCGCACCGGGGCGAGATGTTCCTCGAAGCTGGGCCCGTCGTCGGCGAGACTCACGAAGATCAAACCCCGGTAGTTCGCGATCCTGGACACCGGGACCAGCCCGTACTCGCCGCGGTCGAAGTCATCGGGGTAGCCGGTGCTCTGCGACATGCCGATGAGGCTGCCGTTGTTCGCGTAGACCCAGTTGTGGTAGCGGCAGCGGAAGAAATTGGAGTGGCCGCGTTCCTGGCGGCAGACGACCGCGCCGCGGTGGCGGCACCGGTTGTACAGCGCGTAGACCTTCCCATCTTCGTGGCGGGACAGGATGACCGGCTGGGTGCCGACCAGGATGGTTTTGTAGTCGCCGGCGGCGGTGAGCTCGGTGTCGTGGCCGGCGTACACCCACGCGCGCTCGTAGATGCGTTCCATCTCCGCGGCGAACACATCCGGGTCCGTGTACACCGACCCGTGCACGCGGAATTGGCTGGGATCGTCGGCGACGAGATCCGCGAACGACTGCCCCGTGCGCTCTGTCACCGCCATCGGATACCTCCGGGCGAACTTACCGTACGACGTCGAAGGTCAGGGCGCGCAGCAGGTCCTGCAGTGAGATCCCGGCGTCGTATTCCGGAGCGTTCTCGAGCTGTTCCAGGTTGTTGAGCCCCGACCACTTGTAGACCCGGTTGGTGGCCGAGACGATGCGGGCCGGCTTCTCGGAGCCCCCGTTGACGTGCTGGTGGATCGTGGCCGGGGGGATGTACACAACATCCCCGGCCTCCCACTCGAACCGCTGCGGCGTATCGGGGACGATCCAGCGCCAGCCGCGTTCGTCGGACTCCACGTCGCAGTCCCAGTGCAGGTCGTACCCGGCGCCCTCGGCGACGTAGAACGCCTCCTCGGCGAAGTGGCGGTGCCGACCCGAGCGGCTGCCCGGCGGGATGACCTGCATGTAGATGTCGATCGTCTCCCCGCGCGTGTGCAGCTGCTCGTTGACCATGTGCTTGAGCAGCCCGTGCGGGGACAGTTCCCACGGCATCTCGTCAGGCTTTAGCAGGCGCCGCCGCTTGCTGCTGCGCGCCGGCCGTTCGGCCGCGTCGACCAGCAGCTGCCGGTAGAAGTCGGACTGCAGCGTCCCCCGCTGCCAGACCTTGCTTTCGCCCCAGGCCATCAGTGCTCCCTACGCGTTGTCAGGTCTACTCATCTTTCCGCGGCACGAAGCCCGTCCCGGTGGGGCTGGGCTCCTTGGGACGCGGGATGACGGTTTTCTGGAACAGCATGTTCATAAAGATGAACATCGGCTTGGTCTTCATCACCAGCACGCGGGCGGGGCGCTGCGGGTCGGCGTTGTTGTGCTGGTGCACGGTGTGGTTGGGGACGATGGCCACATCGCCGGCTTCCCACTCGTAGCGGACGCCGTCGTGGATCTCAAAACCTTTGCCGTCCAGAATGTAGAAGATCGCCTCGTTGACGTGGAAGTGCATCTGGGAGCGGCCGCCGGGCGCGTACTCTTCGAGGTGCAGATGCAGTGTCTGGCCGAGGTTGTCCTCGGGATGGAGGTAGTGCTTGGAAAATGCCTGGGGTCCGTCGATGAAGCTGATCTCGTCCGCCCGCCGCACCCGCGGCAGAGCGCGCAAACGGCGGAGCTCGTCTTTGAGGCTGTACTCGCCCTGGATGGCGCGGAGGAAGACCCGATCCTTGCGGTTCTCGAACGTCGGCTGCGCCACGCGACCTCCCGCACTCCGCAATGTAGAACGTAGTATAGCATAAGGTATAATGAACGCTACACGACAGGACGGGGGCGCCACATCAACGGTCGTCGGGTCGGTCGACGGTGAAATCAAAAGCGCGGCCACCCGCACACCGCGCCCATCCGGACGGCGTCCCCCAGGTCCTGCGGCAGATCCGCTGGCCCCACGAAGATAACAAGATCCCCCGCGAGATCTTTACCCACCCCGACCTCTTCCGTGCCGAAATGGATGCCGTCTTCACGGGGCCGGTCTGGGTGCTGGTCGGGCACGAGAGCGAGATTCCGAACGCCGGCGACTACAAGACGGTCTCCGTCGGCACGATCCCCGTCATCGTGGTGCGCGGTGCCGGCGGCCGCGTGGGGGTCATGGTCAACGCGTGCGCGCACCGCGGCACCCGCCTGGTGGAGGGGCCCACCGGCAACGTCCACCGCGGCGGCTTCCGGTGCATCTACCACATGTGGACCTACGACACCGAAGGCCGCCTGATCGCGGTGTCGCTGCCCGAAGATTTCCCCGCCGAGTTCCGCAAAGAGGATTATGGGCTGCCCCACGCCCGCGTCGAGGCGTACAAAGGGGCGCTGTTTGCGACGTTCAGCGACGCCACGCCGCCGCTGCGCGAGTACCTGGCCGAGATGAGCGAGGGGTTGGACCGGGTGCTCGGCGACGGCGCGCTGCGCTACCTGGGGTCGATCCGGGTGATCTTCCGGACGAACTGGAAGCTGTACGTCGAGAACATCTACGATGGCTACCACGTTACCGCCCTGCACACCGGGTTTCAGGTGGTCCGGCTGCGCTCCCACGGCGGCGAGCGTCTGGTGCCCAACTACGAGCGCAACGGACATCTGTGGGGGCGGTCCAAGTCCACGCCGGTCAACGAGCTGACGGCGGCGCTGCGGGACATGAGCCTGTTCGACACCCGCACGAAGCCCACCACCGACCACAACATGATGGTCGTCTTCCCGTCCGGAGTGGTCACGGACTACTTCGACACGATCCAGATGCGCTACGTCGTGCCGCTGGCGCTGGATCGGACCCAGATCGAATTTGCCTTCTTCGGGCGCGCCGGCGATACCGAGGAGGCGCTCCGGCACCGCGTGCGCCAGGGGCCGGAGGTGCTCGGGCCGGCCGGCGCGATCACGCTGGAGGACGCCGCGGCGCTCGAACGGGTGCAGCTCAGCGCGGCCGCACGCGGCCAGAACGTCGTCCTGAAAGGGACCCTCAAGCGCTTCCCCCCGTACCGCCACGTAGACGAAGCACCGATCCGCCACTTCTACCAGGCCTATCGACGACTGCTGGGATTTCCGGCGCATGCTGACTAACCGCGCGGACACCGCGGAGCGCAGGCAGGCCGCGATCGATCTGCTCACTCGCTACGTCCGCGTCGTGGACGATCCCCGCCGGATCGAGGAGTGGCCGCAGCTGTTCAGCGATGACGCGGAATACGTCGTGATCACCAGGGAGAATCACGAGCGGGGGCTGCCCATCGCCGTCATCCGTGACGATTCCAAAGACCGCATCATCGACCGCGTGACGATCATCCGGCAGTTTTGGGGCGCCGGCGGGCGCGCGGAGGACCGCCACTACAACGACGCCTGGCCCCGGCACGTCGTCGGCCCGGTGTGGGTGGAATTCACTCCGTCGGGGGACGCGGTCGTCGGCGCGAACTTCGCCATCTACCAGACCGTTCAGGTCGACGTGGCTCCGCGGCTGCTGGCCGTCGGCGAATATCATGACGTCGTAGCGTTCTCCGGCGAGACGCCGGCGTTCAAGGCCAAGACGGTGATCCTCGACACCTCGGTGCTGCAGGACGTCTTCGTGTACCCGCTGTAGACCTGATGCCTCCCCTCCGCGTCACTCTGGCCTGCGGACCCTACGACCGCACGGAAGCGCTGCGCACCGGCGCAGTACAGGCCGAAGGCATCGACCTCAACTACGTCGCCATCCAGTCCCCACCGGAGATCTTCGCGCGCATGGTGGCCACGGAGGCGTTCGACGCCTCGGAGATGTCCTGCGCCCACGCCCTGGTCAAGAAAGGGTTGGGCGAGTTCCCGTTTGTCGCCCTGCCGGTGTTCCCGTCCCGCATGTTCCGGCACGGCTTCATCTTCGTGAACACCAACGCCGGGATCCGCAGTCCCAAAGACCTGGAGGGCAAGCGGATCGGCGTGCCCGAGTACAGCCAGACGGCGGCGGTGTGGATCCGCGGCCTGCTGCAGCATGAGTATGATGTCAACCTGGAGACGGTGCGCTGGTTCACCGGTGGCGTGAACGGCCCCGACCGGCCCGACGCGCTGGTGATCCGGCCCGACCAGGAGGTGTCGATGACGCGGGTCAGGGACCGCCCGCTCAACGACCTGCTGGTCGCGGGAGAGATCGACGCGCTCATCGGCGCCCGCCGGCCCGCCGCGTTGGGGAAGGACTCCCGCGTGGCACGCCTCTTTCCCAACTACCGTGAACTGGAGCGGGAGTACTACAAGAAGACCGGCATCTTCCCCATCATGCACACGCTGGTCATCCGCGAAGCATTGTACGCAGAGCACCGGTGGATCGCAGAAAGTCTGTACAAGGCATTCGTGGAGGCGAAGGCGTGGTGCCTGACGCAAATGCGGTTCAGCAGCACGCTGCGCTACACGCTGCCCTGGCTGCACTCGGACCTCGACGAGCTGGCCGAGGTCTTTGGGTCTGATCCGTGGCCCTACGGGCTCGAGGCGAACCGTGACGTGCTGAACTCACTCGTGCAGTACCTTGTGGAGCAGCGCCTGCTGCCGCGCCCCGTGGCGCTCGAGGAACTGTTCGTTCCCCTCACATTGCTCAGCGAATAGCCGGCACGGTCCGTCAGAGGAGGGCCGTGGGGCGCAGCGAACGGGGCTAGTACCTTATTCCCTCGGGGGGATCCGTATGCGCGCGTCAGTGTGGAAGACCGCCGTTGCCTGGGTGGCCGGCGTGGTGCTGCTGATTCTCGCCGTTCCCGCGGCCCAGAGCCAGACCGATCTCCTCAGTGCGGCTAAACAGGAGGGCCGCGTCGTCGTCTACGGCTCCATGGAGTCCGACATCTTCGAAGTCATCAAGAAAATCTTCGAAGGCCGGTACGGCGTGCCCGTGGACTACTTCCGCTCGGCCTCGAACGCGGTCATGGACCGCGTCCTCACGGAATCTCGCGCGGGCCGGCCGCAGTACGACGTCGTGTTGACCAACCGCAGCCCCATGCTGATCCTGAAAACCGCGGGCATCTTCGGCAGGTACGTCTCCGCGTCGTATGACTCTTACCCGTCTGCGACGCGCGACGCCGAAGGCGTGCTGTCCCCCTCGTACCGCCAGGTCGTGGTGAGCATTCTGTACAACACCCGCCTGGTCAAAGCGGAAGAGGCGCCGAAGACCCTCGCGGATCTGCTCGATCCCAAGTGGAAGGGCAAGATCGTGATGCCGGACCCCAACGTGCACACGACGACGGCGGTCTGGCTGGCGAACCTCGAGCGGGTGATGGGAGCGCAGTACCGGCCGTTCGTCGAGCGGCTGGCCGGCCAGGTCACGCTCGCGGAGTCGTTCCTCCCGGTGGCCCAGAAGGTCATCGTCGGCGAGTTCCCCCTGGGCATCACCTATGTCAAGTACGTGTACGTCTTCGGCAGCGAGGGCGCGCCCCTGGACTACGTCCGGTTGGACCCTGTTCTGGCGGAAGCGCATCACGTCGCCGTGAGCGCGAAGGCCCCGCACCCGAACGCGGCGCGGTTGTTTGTGGACGTCTTCACGTCGCGGCTGGGGCTGCTGGCGCTGGCCCGGGCCGGCGAGTTCGTCCTGATGCCCGGCGTCTATCCGCCGATCAAAGACGCGGACAAGCTGCGCATCATCCTCATGAATGACTTGAGCGAGCAGGACCTCAAGCAGTTTCGCGACCAGGTCGGCAGCATCTTTTTGAAGCGCTGACCGCGCGCACCCATTATGGCCCGCGTGCTCGCCGCCGGGCGTCCGGTCGCCTGGGCGGCCCGAACCGACCCCGCGCTGCTCGCCGCGATCGGGGTCGGAGCCATCCTGGCGTTTCTCGCCCTCTTCCCAACGGCCATGCTGTTCTACGGCAGCGTGAGCGACGCGCCGCTGGGTGTGGCCGGCAGGCTGACCCTCACCCACTACCGCACAGCATACGGCGATCCGAATACCTACCGGCTGATCGGGAGCTCGTTTGTCTTCGCGGGCGGCGCGGCGGCGTTCTCGCTTCTGGTCGCAGGGACGCTGGCCTGGATCACAGTCCGCACGGATGCGCCCGGGCGCGGGCTGTTCGAACTGGTGGCCCTGGTCCCGAACGTACTGCCGCCGCTTCTGACGTCGACCGCCTGGGTGCTGCTGCTGAGCCCGCGCATCGGGCTGATCAACTTCCTCGTACAGCGCCTTGGGCTGCCGCCGTTCAACGTCTACTCGATGCCCGGCATGATTTTTGTCGAAGGGCTGGTCCTGGCCCCGCTGGCGTATCTGATCATCTCCGCAGCCCTACGGTCGATGGATCCGTCCCTGGAGGAAGCGGCCCGGGTGGCCGGGGCCCATCCGCTCCAGGCGGCCCGGCGGATCACGACGCCGATGATCCGGCCGGCGCTGCTGGCCGCCGGGCTGTTGAACTTCACGCGGGCGATTGAGAGCTTCGACACGCCCGCGATCATCGCGATCCCGGCGCGCATCGAGGTCTTTACCACCAAGATCGCCCGGGAGGCGCTGACCTCCTATCCGCCCAACCACAACCTGGCCGCCACCTATGCGATGAGCCTGCTGGGTGTCGCGATGCTGCTCGTCTACGCGTACCGCCGCCTCACCACGAGGACGGAGCGCTTTGCGACCATCTCAGGCCGCGCCTACCGCCCCCACACCATCGCCCTGGGGGAATGGCGCTACGCGGCCTCGGCCGGCGCCATCCTCCTGCTGAGCCTGATCGTGCTTCTGCCGTTCTGTGTGCTGGTCCTTACCTCGCTCCTGCCGTTCTATTCGGTTCCCACCAGGGAAACGATCGGGCTGCTGACCCTGAAGCACTACGCGTTCCTGCTCGACAACGACCGCGTCGCCCGCGCGCTGCGGATCAGCGTATCGCTCGCGATCGGCGGGGCCACGCTGGGCATGGTGCTGGCGTCCGTGGTGGCCTATCTGACCGTGCGGACGCGGGTGGCCGGCCGCTGGGTCCTGGAGGTCCTCACCTTTATCCCGTTCGCGTTTCCCGGGACGGCGCTGGCGATCGGGCTCCTGTGGGGGTACGTGCGCCTTCCGGTGCCGGTCTACGCGACGGCCTGGATCCTGCTCATTGCGTACGTCACGCGATTTCTCCCCTTCGGCCTGCGCGCCATGACCAGCACGATGGTCCAGGTGCATACGGAACTGGAGGAGGCCTCCCGGGTATGCGGGGCCGGGATGGTGGCGACCTTCCGGCGCGTGCTCTTCCCGCTGCTGCGTCCGGGGTTCATGGCGGGGTGGGCGTTTCTGGCGACCGTCTTCATGAGAGAATTCAGCACGTCGCTCTTCCTTTATTCTCCCCGGTCTGAGCCGGTGGGCCCGCTGCTCTACCATCTATGGATCGACGGCCAGCAGGGGCGCATGGCGGCGCTCGGGGTCGTAGTGAGCCTGGCGTCGGTGCTGCTGGTGACCGCCGCCCGCCGGGTCAGCAGAACACCACTCGCCGGTTAGTGAGTCTCCGTTGTGTCATCGCGAGCCCTGAAGGGGCGATGACTGCCTAAATGAGACGGGGCAACAGGATCAGGTGCTTGGGCTCGATCGCGGCGTAGAGCCGTTCGTCGAGCGGGAAGAGCTCGTCGCCGTAGGCCAGCAGGGTGAACTCGCCGACGGCGACGCGGTATTTCACCCGCGTCCCTTCGAACAGCGCCGACGTCACCGTGCCCTCGAGGACGTTCGTCCCATCACCTGGGCGATTGCGGCTGAGCCTCACGTGCTCGGGCCGCACACCGGCCACCACCGGCGTCCCGGCCGTCGCATGCTCCGACCACATCCCCCACAGCGGCCCGCTGGATGCGAGGATCTTGACCAGGCCGCCGTCGGCCGTTCCCGCGGTGCCCGTGATGTAGCTGATTTCTCCGAGGAAGGAGGCGGTGAAGGGATGCCGCGGCCGCGCGTACAGTTCCTGCGGGCTGCCCATTTCGACGATGCGTCCAGCCTGCATGACCGCGACCACATCCGAGAGGCCCAGCGCCTCCAGCTGGTCGTGCGTGACGTAGAGGGTCGTGATCCCCAGCCGGCGCTGGAGGACCCGCAGTTCTTCGCGGACCTGCTCGCGGACTTTAGCGTCGAGGTTGGACAATGGCTCGTCCAGCAGGAGCACTTCGGGCCGGTACACGAGCGCGCGGGCCAGAACGACCCGCTGCTGCTGCCCGCCGCTGAGATACGGCCCCGGCCGCTCTTCGAGTCCCGAGAGGCCGACCAGCGAGAGGACGTCCCGCACGCGCTCTTCGATCTGCCGGGGCGGCAGCCGGCGGAGCTGCAGAGGATACGCGATGTTCTGATAGACGGTGAGGTGGGGCCAGATCGCGTACGACTGAAATACCATTCCCACGTTGCGGCGCTCCGGCGGCACGGCGATCCGCCGCTCGCTGCTGAACAGCGGGCGCTGGTCAAAGAGAATCTCTCCGTCGTCGGGGCGTTCGAGGCCCGCCACACAGCGCAGCGTCGTGGACTTGCCGCACCCGCTGGGGCCGAGGAGCGTGAGGATCTTGCCGTCCGGGGCGTCCAGGGTAATCCGGTCCACCGCGGGGACGGCCTCCCGGCCCACGCGGTAGGATTTGGAGAGGTTAATCAGCCTGATCGTCGGCATGGCGCCCGGGTGCGTTGGCTGATTCTACGCCCGGCCACCGGGGCCTTCACCGGGGTTACGGAAGCGGGACTTCGCGGCGTTGACGGCGGGTGAAGACGCACCGCGTCGCATAGCCCGCGCTGCGGACGATCGCCTCGGCGCGGTCGAACTCGTACCCGATGTGCTCCGCCACGTGGGCATCCGAGCTGATCACCACGGGGACGCCGCTCCTGCGCAGCGCCGCGAGGAAGGCGTCGGCCGGATAGAGCTCGCCGACGGGTTTCCGCCACCCGGCCGTGCTGATCTCCACGCAGGCGCCGCTGCGCGCCACCGCCTGCGCGGTCTCCGTGTAGGAAGCAGCCAGATCGCCGTGCGCACGATGTCCGAACACCTTGATGACGTCGGGGTGCGCCAGGATGTCGAACAACCCGGTCCCGGCGGCCCGGGAGAGGAACCGAAAGTACTCTGCATACACCGCGTCGGCGGACCGGTGCTGCCACTCCGCGGCTTCCTGCGGCATGTCGAACCCCCACCACCCGCCTCCGCGGCCCGGCAGCCAGTGGACAGAGCCCAGCGTGAAGTCCCAGTCGTAGGCCCGGACCAGACGCTCGAGCGCGGCTTCCTGGCCGGGGCAGTAGTCCCACTCCATCGCCATCTTGACGGGAAGTCCCTCATCGCGTGCTCCCGCCAGCAGAGCCACGTAGGCCTCGAGGTCCCACTCGTGCCGGTCCGCGGAAGCGGTGCCGTGGATCCAAGCGTTATCCTTCGGATAGATCTCGCGGCACTGCCGGAAGTGGTAGGCGTGCTCCGTGATGCCGATCTCGGTCACGCCGGCGGCCAGGGCGGCGTCGCAGAGCCGCAGGACCGCGTCGCGGCTCAGGCCGTAGTTTTCCAGATGGGTGTGGTAGTCCGGACGGGTGATCTTGCGCCCCGTGGCCGCGGCAATCGCCGCCAGCAGCTGGTCGTCGCGCACGGGCTTGACGACATACGCTGCGGCGCCCGCGGCGGCGGCCTGGGACCGGAGGCCCGGGTCGCTGAAGGCGGACACGAACACGACCTGCAGCGCGAAGTCCTTCGCCAGGATGCGCGCCGCCTGCAGCGTATCCATCCCCGGCATCATGACGTCCAGCAGGACGACGTCGGCGCCGCGCCCCTGCGCCAGATCAAACACCTCGTCGGCGGTGGAGGCCTCGCCCACGATCTCGTGGCCGGCGGCTTCCAGCATGCTGCGCAGGCCCATGCGGATGACCGCCTCGTCGTCGGCGACGATCACGCGGGCAGATGCGGTGGCAACCTCGGAAGGTGGTTTCATAATGGTAACGCCCACACGCAACGCTGCGCGTGGGCGTCCCGGCCCGTATCTGGTGTCAGTCGGATTCTATCATCGGCGGCCGGCCTGTCAAGGGACCTCTGGCTTGGGTAGTGGGTCAGTTTGAAATACCACTACCCTCTTCTAGGCAGTGGGGCGTCTGCATGGACGGGCGGCTGGCTGCTCGGGGGCGGTCCCTCGCGTCGAGTCGGGCGGCTTCGGATTGGATGTGCAGGCCTCACGCTCCCTGGCATGCTCGCCTGCCAATATGCGACGGAACACGACGGCCTCTACTCTTTCCCGCGACAT
>JBIOWP010000107.1:0-73347 GCA_044868695.1 bacterium | reverse complement strand
ATCCAGCGGGATCTCGCCCATCAATGGAACGCCCAGCTGTTTCGCGAGCGCCTCACCGCCTCCGCGGCCGAAGATGTAGGCCGGCGGAGCGCCGGGGGCCGGCTGATAGTACGACATGTTCTCGATCACACCGACGACTTCCATGTTGACCTTCTCTGCCATCTTGGCCGCCCGCAGCGCGACCTTCACCGCGGCCTCCTGCGGAGTCGTCACAAGCAGCATGTAGCTTTGCGGCAGCGTCTGAGCGATCGTGAGAGAGACGTCGCCGGTCCCGGGCGGCAGGTCCATCAGCAGATACTCGAGGTCGTCACCCCAGTGCACTTCGTTGATGAACGTCGTGAGGGTCTTATGGAGCAGCGGGCCGCGCCAGATCACGGCCTCTTCGTCGCTGGGCAGCATGAACCCGATGGACATGACGCGGACGCCGTCGCGTTCCAGGGGGATGATCATCTGATCAATCAGGGTCGGGTGGCCGGACACCCCGAGCATCTTGGGGATGCTGAAACCGTAGACGTCGGCGTCAATGACGCCAACTTTGTGCCCCATCTGTCCGAGCGCCGCAGCGAGGTTGACCGTTACGGTGGACTTGCCGACACCGCCCTTCCCGCTGGCCACGGCAATGACGCGGGTCGCCGACTCGGGACCCAGGAAGGAGGAGCGCCCTTTCGGGCTCGCCGCTCCGCCGTGCAGCTTTTGGATCAGCGTCTGGCGCTGCTCCTGGTTCATGACGCCCAGGTTCACCTGCACCTCGCCGACACCGGGGAGGGCACGGACCTTGGCCTTGATGGAGTCAATGATTGTCTCGCGGAGGGGACAGGCGCCGATGGTCAGCAGCGCGTCCACAGTCACGCGGCCGTCGCTGATGACCACGTCGCGGACCATGTCGAGCTCGACGATGCTCTTGTGCAGTTCGGGATCCTGAACGTCGCGTAAAGCCGCGAGAACCTGATCTCTGGTAACTAACAACTGTGGGGTCACTCTCCCATGGTAGCAGAAGAATTCTATTGAATCTATGAGGGTTTTCGGTGCTCGTCACATTCGCAGAGCTCAAATCGGAGGAGGTTAAAAGGGTAGATGCCGGTATCGTGGCCGTCGGACCAGACGAAGCGCAGGGCGTAGGCGCCGATACGGCCCATGCTTATCGCGCGGATGGTCGGCGGCACGTCCTTTTCAGTCAGCCGGCGCGGTTGGAAGCCGGGTTCGCCTTTGCAGCGCGCGCAGGGGCAGTTGATCCGCAGCGAGACCCAGGAGTACGTGGAGCGGTGGCCGTCGGACCAGGTAATGGCGAGGGTCTTGTCCGTGACGCTGCCGATCTCCACGGGAGTCGGCATCTTGGGGCTCATCCGGTCCCCTGGCCGCTGCCTCTACCGCGGCGCCTGCGCCTGCGTCGCCGTCTGCGGCGGCGGCCGGGTCCCGCACCTGTACCGGGTACGGCGGCCGCCTGCTGGGAAGGAGGCTGCTGCTGTCGCTGTTGCTGCGGCGGCCTGGGCGGCGGGGGCGGGGACACGGGAGGCGGTGCCGCCTCCGGCGCCGGTGCTATTCCGGGCTCAGCGGTGCTCGCCGCCTGAGCGGCGGCTTCCTGCGGGCGACGTACGACCCGCGGGAGATCGCGTTCGGCGGTGAACTTAAATTTCTCGAGGCTCCGCTCGACGAACGAATGGAGGATGAGGCGCGCCGATGCCTCTGATATCAGCGGGATGCCGACCTCGGCTTCGACCGTCATCGCCACCTCGGTGTCCCCGTCCACCGGCTTGAGGACGTACTCGCCGCGCAGCATTTTCAGCGCGCCCCGCGTCTGCCGGAACTCCACGCGCTGGGGCGGGTACAGCGTCGCGCGCTGGATCGACTCAATCGGCATCCCGCCGAAGTAGCCGCGATAGTGAACGGTGAGCAGGTTGGGCTTGCGTTCGAGCAGATCAGCTGCCATCCACAGGCCGGTGACGCGGGGCTGGGAGTCCACACGGCTGATGAGCTGGAACACCTTTTGCACCGGGGCGCGGACGATGCGGCGGCCCTCAACCTTAACCATCAGGGACAGCTCACTTCATCGGGCCCGTGTTTCTGTGAGCTCGGCCCGGACCAGTTTGGTGGCCTCCACCATGTTGCGCAGCTTGCCGACCGTCTCTTCGACGGTGCGGGTCTTGAGGCCGCAGTCGGGGGAGATGTGCACCTGCCTGGCCGGGATGACCTGGAGGGTCCTTCGAATCCCATCGGCGATCTCGTCCACCGTCTCCACGCGGTGCGAATGGGCATCGACCACGCCCAGGCCGATGTCTTTGGTGAACTTCGGGTTCTTGAACGTCTCCAGCAGGGCAAATTCCTCGTTCTTCAACGCCAGGTCGAGCTGGTTCACCGCCAGTGCCAGCATCGCCGGGTAGATCTTGGGCACGTCGCCGTAGCAGATGTGGCTGACCGTGTAGGCGCCGACCCCGCTGGTGACGATTTCCATCGCCTCGCGCGCCAGGTCGAAGTCTTCCTCCGGCCGCGTATGGATCGCCGGCTCATCGATTTGAATGTACCGCGCGCCCGCCCGCTCAAGGTCGCGGACCTCCTCGTGGATCGCCCGGGCCAACTCCAGAACCAACTCGCGGCGGGTCGGATAGTGCTCGTTGAACGACCATTCCGCGATCGTGTATGGGCCGGTCAGCATGCCCTTGACGGGTTTCGTGGTCAGAGATTGAGCAAACTTGTACCATTCAACCGTCACCGGCCGGCGCCGGCCGACAGGACCCACGACCACGGGCTTCGGATAGTACCGGTTCCCATACGAGCGTACGAGCCCCGCGATCGCGAAGCCTTCCATCTCATCGGCAAAGTAGGCGACCATGTCGCCGCGATACTGCTCCCCGTCCACGAGCAGGTCCATGTCCAGCTCTTCCTGTGTCGACATCCATTCGCGCGTCGCGCGGCGCTCCAGTTCGGTGAGTTCGTCTTTGGAGATCTGCCGGCGCAGCGCTTTCCGTCGGGCCTCCAGCAGATAGCCGGGCTTGGGGTAACTGCCGACCGCGGTCGTAGGCAGCAGGGGCAGATTCATGCGCGTGCTCCCTTCAACGCCTGGCCAGCAGCCCGTGTTCCCTCGACGAGCCGCTGCAGTTTCTTCCGTGCGACCCCGTGGGGCAGGAACTCCAGCCCGGCACTGGGAGCGACCATGAGGCGGTCCGCGGGGACGACGTCCGTCGCGCGGCGGATGGCCTGCACGAGTTCATGCACGGTCTCCAGCCGCGTGTTGCGGGCGTCGAGAATGCCGAACATCAAGGACTTGGTGAACGGGGTGCGCTTCACCGCGTCCCAGTTGCGGTAGCCGGCCACGAAGTCCAATCCGATCACCTCAAAGGGGAGCTCGAGGATCTGCGGGTAGATGCTGCCGACGTCGCCAAAGTAGGTGGCGAGGACCTTCGTCGCCTTGACCCCATCCGTGAGAATGGTCATCGCCTCGGCGAACAGCGGGTAGTCCTGCTTGTGGCCGCAGAGCGCCGGCTCGTCCACCTGGATAATCTCGGCCCCTGCCGCTTGCAGGGCACGCAGCTCGGCGTTGAGCGCGCGGGCCAGCGCGAGCGTGAACTCGCGGGGCGACCGGTAGAAGGTGTTCCGGCTGAGCTTCGCCAGCGTGAAGGGACCCGTGATGACGGGTTTGACCGGCTTGGGACTGTTGGCTCTAGCAAACTCGAAGTCGCGCACTGAGATCGGTTCGACCCACTTCACCTCCCCCTCGGCCAGCGGTTCGCGGAAGTAGATGTTGGTGTCGAAGTAGCGCTGCAGCCCGTTGACCGAAAGCCCGCGGAGCCGGCGGGCAAAGTAGGTCGGGGCGTCTTCCCAGCGGATCTGCCCGTCGGTGATGAGGTCCACGCCGGCGTCCACCTGGTCCCGGATCGCCTCCAGCGTGACCTCGTCTTCCACCTTCCGCAGGTCGGCCTCCGTGATCTGACCCTTCTGCAGTTTCTCGACCGCGCTGCGCCACTTGCCCGGCGCTGGCAGATCAGGGATTTTGGGATAGTTGCCGATGACCGTTGTGATCAAGCGAGCCCTCCTAGGTACAACTGCGGGATTAGGGAGTAGGGATTAGGGAGCAGATACTTCGCACACGTCACCAGTCGTCGTCTAATCCCTAATCCCTAATCCCTGTTCCCTGATCCCGCCTTTCGTAGTTTAGGTTTTCGCGGGTTGGCGCGCAAGGCGGACGAGTTCCAGTACGGCGTCGTACCGGCCGAACGACGGGATCAGGTACACGCCGCCGACGAGGGGACGGATGGCTTCTACCAGTTCTAGGGCGATGCGAATCCCTTCCTCGCGCGCGTCGTGCGCCAAGCGCATGCGTTCCCGGACCCAGGCCGGGACGGAAAATCCAGGCAGTTCGTTGTGCAGGAACTCCGCGTGGCGGTGGCTGACCAGGGGCAGTACCCCCACCAGCGCCGGCACCGGCAGCCTCGTCAGGCGGGCGAACCGATCCAGCGCCTCGGGCTCGTAGATAGGCATCGTGCAGATGAAGTCGGCCCCGGCCTCCACCTTGCGTTCCAGAGCCTTCGCTTCCTTGCTCAGATCGGGGGCGGCCAGGTTGAGCGCGACGCCGACGGTGAACGCAGTCGGCGTCCCGATGGCGTTACCCGCTACATCGCGGCCCTGGTTGAAGTCCTTTATCAGCCGGACGAGCCCTGAAGGTTTGACATCGGACACCGCGGTCGCATTCGGGTAGTCGCCCATCTGTGGGGGATCCCCGCGCAGGACGAGCACGTTGCGCACGCCCAGGGCGTGTACAGCCAGGAGGTCGGACTGCAGCCGGACCAGGTTGCGATCGCGCGTCGTAAAGTGCAGCACCGTCTCGATGCCGACCTCGGACTGGATGCGTGAGCACATCGCCCACGGGCTCATCCGCAGCCTCGCCATCGGGTTGTCGGCGACGTCGATGACATCCACGCCGCTTTCCTTCAAGCGGCGGCACCCGTCCAGCTCCCGGCGATCGTGCACGCCCCGGGGCGGATCGATCTCGACGGAAATCACAAACGCCTTGCCGAGCTTCTGGGCCAGCGTGGTCGGTGCTTGAGGCCGGACGGCAGGCGCCGGAGCGGTCTCCGGCTCAGGTGCCGGGCGCGATGGGCGCAGGTCCCCAGGAATTGACAGGCCCGGCCCGGCCGCCGGCCTTGCCAGCGCCTCGCGCATGGCCGCAATGTGCTCGGGGGTTGTCCCGCAGCATCCGCCGATGACGCGCACGCCCAGCGCGGCCAGTTGTCTAGAATAGCCTGCCATGTACGGCGGGGTCGAGAAGTAGATGTAGCGGCCGCCGACGAACGCGGGGAAGCCGGCGTTGGGCATCGCAGAGAGCTTCGCGGACGTCGCCGCATCCGCCATCTGCTGCATGACCTCCAGGATGCCCTGGGAGCCCACGCTGCAGTTCGCGCCGACGACTTCCACCTTGAGCCGCTCCAGGGCCCGTACGATCTCAGCCGGCGCGTGGCCCAGCAGTGTCTTGCCTTCCTGTGTAAAGGTCATCTGCGCTATGACCGGCACGGTGGCCGCGGACCGTACTCCGCGAACAGCCTCCAACAGTTCACTAAGATCGGTGAACGTTTCCAAAATCAGCACGTCCGCCCCGCCCTCGACCAGCGCGGCCGCCTGCTCCGCGTACGCGTCGCGCACTTCCTCCGCGGCGACGGTGCCGAGGGGCGCCATGGGCCGGCCGATCGGGCCCATCGACCCGGCCACGAACACCTCGCGGTTTCCGACCGCCTCGCGGGCGAGGGCCGCGCCGGCGCGGTTAATCTCGGCCAGGCGGTGCGCCAGGTTGTGCTGGGCGAGCTTGAACCGGTTGGCGCCGAAGGTGTTGGTTTCGATCAGGCCGGCCCCGCTGTCGATGTAGTCCAGGTGGATCTGGCGGACCACGTCGGGACGGCTGAGGTTTAGCTCGTCAAAGCACTGGTCGAACGCCACGCCGCGGGCATACAGCAGCGTGCCCATCGCGCCGTCGGCGAGCAACACGCCGCCATCGAGACGCGCGAGGAATGGGTGAGATTTCTTACCAGTCCCGAGTCCCAAGTCCCTAGTCCCGCTGTTCCTCTAGCAAGGATTTGGCAATGATGATTCGTTGAATCTCAGATGTTCCCTCGCCGATCTCCGTCAGCTTCACATCGCGATAGTAGCGCTCGACCGGATAGTCCTTGATGAAACCATACCCACCGTGGATCTGGACGGCTTTGGCCGTGGCACGCGCGGCCGCCTCCGACGCGTAGAGCTTGGCCATCGAGGCTTCGCGGCGAAACGGCTGTCCGAGGTCGACCAGCTGCGCGGCCCGCAGCACCAGCAGCCACGCGGCGTCGAGCTCCATGGCCATGTCGGCCAGCATGAACTGGATCGCCTGGTGGTCGGTGACCGCCTTCCCGAAGGTCTTTCGCTGCGTGCCGTAAGCGACGCTGTCGTCCAGCGCGGCGCGCCCGATCCCGACCGCCATGGCGCCGATGCCGATGCGTCCGCGCTCGAGCACGCGCATCGCCTGGGCGAATCCTTCCCCGTCGGCCCCGATCAGGGCGGCAGCGGGAACCGCACAGTCCTCGAACACGACCTCTGCGGTGTCGCTGGCGCGAAGCCCGAGCTTGTCTTCTTTCTTGCCGACGCGAAGCCCGCGGTTGTCCCGCTCGACGACGAACGCCGAAATGCGGTGCGGAGCGGTCTGGGGGTCGGTCACGGCCAACACAACATATACCCCGGCCACGCTGCCCTGCGTGACGAATACCTTTGAACCGTTCAGCACCCAGCCCTGGCCCGTGCGGACGGCCCGCGTCTGGATCGCCCCGGCGTCGCTGCCCGCGGCCGGCTCGGTGAGACACCAGGCGCCCAGCGCTTCGCCCCGCGCGAGGCGAGGGAGATAACGCTGTTTCTGCTCGGCGCTGCCAAATTGCAGGAGATGGCCGGTGCAGAGGGAGTTGTGGGAGGCGACGGTAAGGCCGACGGACGCGTCGCCCCAGGAGACCGCCTCAATGGCCAGCATCGCGCCGACCAGGTCGAGCCCGGCCCCGCCGAACTCCTGGGGGACCACCAGGCCCAGCAGGCCGAGTGACGCGAGCTTCGGCACCAGCGGCAGGGGGAACTTCCCGTCGCGGTCCCGGGCCGCCGCGCCGGGCTTAAGTTCCGCGGCAGCGAAATCGCGCACCGTGCGGTGCAGTATGCGTTGGTCCTCAGTGAATTCTATCCGCACTGTCACTCGACGATGAGTGGTTCTTCGTCGGTAATGATTGTCTTTTCGTCCGCGATGAGTTTCCGCAGGGGCTTGGGCAGGTTCATCACGCGCATGTGCGTCTCGCCGTCGTAAAAGCGCAGGGTGATACTCCGCGCGTGGAGGCGGCGGTCCACCTCCGGCGCGCTCAGGCGGTCCCACACCGTCTGACGCGATCCCGCCACGAAGGCCCACGGGTAGTCGAATGACATGACGTAGTCGCAGTAGGAGCGCGCATGCGGGAAGACCTCGCGGACCGTCCGGTGGATGGCGGCGTGCAGCCGGTCGACCGCGTCGTAGTGGACGCCGATGGCCTGCGTGACAAAGATGCCGTCGGGATTGAGGACCTTGGCGACGGCAGCGTAGAACTGCCGGGTGAACAGCATCTTGCTGGGGCCGCCTTCGATGGGATCGGTGATGTCGTTGATCACAACATCGAAGCGGTCGCGACTCTGTTCCACGTACGCCCGGGCGTCCCCGTGGCGCACCTGCACGCGGGGGTCATCGAAGGCGCCGGCGTGCCAGGACGACAGGTGTTCCCGGCACAGCGCCACGAGCTCCCGGTCGATGTCCATCATGACGACGGACTCCACCGTCAGATGCCGGAGGATCTCCCGCAGCGGTGCGCCCTCGCCGCCCCCGCAGACCAGCACCCGGCGGGGGTTCGGGTGGGCGATCATCGCCGGATGGACGAGGAGCTCATGATAGATGTACTCGTCGATTTCGGCGGATTGGATTTTGCCGTCGACCACCAGACAACGGCCGAGGTGGTCGAATTCCTGGATCACGACGTCCTGATACTGCGTGCGGGCGCGTGCGATGATCGGCCCGCAGCGGTGCGCATGAACCTCAGCCGCCGTATAGCGATCGTAGAACCATACCCCTTTCAGGGGAAAATCCTCCATGGTCAGCCCTTCACCACGCCAAGCGGTCTCGTGCGCGCAACGCGGCGGCTGATGCCGACTGCATGGCAGATGCCGACGACGTCAGCCACATCTTTGTATGCGGCGGGGGCCTCCTCGGCGAGCAGCCCTCGGTCCTGGGCGCGCACCAGGATCCCCTGCCTGCGCAGCTGCTCGGCGATGTCCACGCCCGCCAAGGCCCGGACGGCCTGTTTGCGTCCCATCACCCGGCCGGCGCCGTGACAGGTGGAGCCGAAGGAAATCCGCATCGCCTCCCCTGTCCCGACGGCGATGAAGGAATAGCGGCCCATGTCGCCGGGCACGAGCACCGGCTGGCCGACGGCGCGGTATTTCTCCGGGACGTCGGGATGACCGGGCGGGAAGGCGCGCGTGGCGCCTTTCCGGTGGACGATGAGGCGCTGCGTCTCCCCATCGACAGAGTACTCCTCGATCTTCCCGATGTTGTGGGCGACATCGTACACGAGCGCCATGCCCATCCGCTCGGCGCTCTGGCCGAGCACCCGGCTGAACGACTCCCGCACCCAGTGGGTGATCATCTGGCGATTCGCCCAGGCGAAGTTTGCCGCGGCGCTCATGGCGCCGAAATAGCTCTGCCCTTCCGGCGACTGGAAGGGCATGCACGCGAGCTGCCGGTCGGCCAGGTCGATCCCATGCTCGCGGGCCGCGCGCTCGGCCGTGCGCAGGTAGTCGGTGCACACCTGGTGGCCCAGCCCGCGCGAACCCACGTGAATGAGGATCACGACCTGCCCTTCCTCCTCGATCCCCATCGCACGCGCCGCCGTACGATCGAAGACCTCGTCCACAATCTGCACTTCCAGGAAGTGGTTGCCGGACCCCAGCGTTCCGATCTGACCGCGGCCGCGCTGTTTGGCCGAGTCGCTGACCGTGTGTGGATCGGCCTGTGGCAGGCTGCCGTGGGACTCGATCACCTCGAGATCCTCGGGCCAGCCGAAACTCTTCTGCACCGCCCACCGCGCGCCGCCCTTGAGCACGTCGTCGATCTCGCCCATGCCGACTTTCACGCGGCCGGTGGACCCGACGCCGGAGGGGACGTTCACGAACAGCGCATCGACCAGGGGCTGGAGTTTCGGCTTCACATCGGACTCAGTGAGATTCGTGCGAATGAGACGGACCCCACAATTTACGTCAAAACCGATCCCGCCAGGGCTGATGATGCCATCATCAGCGCGAAATGCCGCCACACCACCAACCGGAAATCCGTAGCCCCAGTGAATATCCGGCATCGCGAGCGAGTGTCCGACGATGCCCGGCAGCATGGCGACGTTTGCGACCTGGTCGAGGGCCTGCTCTCCGGCGATCTGCCGCAGCATGCGCTCGTCTGCGAACACGAGCCCCGGCACGCGCATACCGGGCTTGTAGGAGGTCGGGATCTCCCACCGGTAGTCGTCGACCTTCCTTAGGATATGTGACCAGGAGACGGACATCGCACGCTCAACCGCGGGACCGGGGACCCGGGACCGGGGACCGGAACAGCACTAACAGCCTCCGCCCAGCCTCACGCCTGTGTCTTCAAGGATAACAAAAGGCTCCCGCCCGTGCGGCGGAAGCCTCCATCTTCTGTCGGTTCTCGATCTTGCCTGGTCCCAGGTCCCAGGTCCCGTTGTTTCGTGTTAGAAGGGCATCGCTTCGACGGCCTTGATCTCGGGCAGGGCTTCCTTGAGCATGCGCTCGACGCCGACCTGGAGGGTCATCATCGAGTGCATGCACCCGACGCAGGCCCCGGCCAGGCGAATCTGGACGACCCCGTCGGTAACGTCGAGGAGCTCAATGTCGCCGCCGTCGCCCTGGATGTAGGGCCGGATGGAATCCAGCACCTGCTCCACCCGCTCCCGAAGACCGCCCTCTTGGGTCTGCACCTGCTGTGCCATCGCTGCGCTCCTAAGCTTGAGTCGTCTGTGTTTGCGCCGTCGCGTCGTCGCACGGCTCGGGCCGGCCCTCGGCATGGCGCGTCTTGAACGAGTGCCCGCACCCGCACGTGGACACCGCGTTGGGGTTGCGGACAGTGAAGCCTTCGCCGAAGGTCGACTTCGCGTAATCGATCTGCGCGCCGCTCAGGTACTGAAGGCTGGTGGCGTCCACCAGCACCTTCACCCCGCCGCGCTCAAAGATCTGGTCGTCATCGCGACGCTCGGCATCGAACCCCATGCCGTACGAAAACCCCTCGCACCCGCCGGGCTGGATGAACAGCCGGAGGTAGAGGTCGGGCTGCTCCTGTGTCAGCAGGAGCTCCTTGAGTTTCGTCGCGGCCTGATCGGTGATGGTGATCATCGAGAGAAGACCTCCACGCACATTCTACGCGCCGTGAGACGCCAAGTCAAACACGCCTCAAATGCGGGACCGGGGACCCGGGACCGGGGACCAGTAACGACTCTTCTCAGCAACCGCCTCAGGTCCCAGGTCCCTGGTCCCTGGTCCCGTAGTTTCTCCAATCCGCACGGCCTGGCGGACCTTGGGATCGTCCAGCAAGGCGCGCAGTTCCTCTGCGGTGAGGGGTTGCGGCGGGTCGCGGTCGGCGTCCACCGGGCACAGGAACCCGAACGGCTCGGATCCCGCGTTCACGAACTGGTGGGGTGCCTCCGGGGGAACGTACACCAGGTCGAGCGGCCCCACGTCGAACACGTCGCGGCCGACGATCACGGTGCCGGCACCGCGCAGTACGACAATCGAGTGCACGTGCCTATGCTTTTCCAGACTCGAGTATCCGCCGGGCGCGATCTCGAAGTAGCGCAGCTGAAACGCCGCGGGCTCGCCCGCACCGCCGAGCAGCGTGTGGCGAATGACGTCCCGCCAGCCGGCCCCCGGGGCCGCGGCTCCGCCGAGCTTGTACACCTGGGGCGTGACGCCGTCCCACGCCGCTCCGTCGAACCGCCGGTGCCGACGCCCGTCCTGCGGCGCGGCGCCGGGCAATTCGCAGCTGCTGTCCTCGGGGTGCTCGTTCACGGCCTGACCACGACTTTCAGAGCCTCAGTAGCTTCGCGCACCAGGCGATACCCCTCTGCGGCGCCATCCAGAGAGTACCGGTGCGTGACAAGCGTCTCTACCGGCAGGCCGTCCGCCAGCCACTGCAGCGCTTCCTCCGTCTGCGGCGGACCCGCAGAGTAGCTCGGCACGATCTGGATTTCACGGAAGTACGCATCGTGAGCGTTGAACGGCCAGACCACGCCGGGCGGCGTAGGCGTAAACAGCACCAGCGTGCCTCCGGGGGCGACGCAGCGAAATCCGAGGTCCATCGCCTCGACCGTTCCCGGTCCGACGATGACAACGTCGGCGCCCTGCCCATCGGTGCGGGCCCGCACCGCTTCGTCCAGCGACTCGCGTGTTACATCAACGACGGCGTGCGCGCCGCTGCCTGCGGCACGGGCCAGCCTAGACGGCACGCGGTCGGCGCCGATGAGGAGGTCCACTCCCAGCCTGCGGGCCAACATCACGTGCAGCATCCCCATGACGCCCAGACCGATGACCAGCACCCGGTCGCCGGGAGCCATGCCCGCGCGGCGGACTGCCTTCACCACACATGCCAGGGGCTCGACAAACGTCGCGGCCTCATCGGACAGCCCGTCGGGAATTCGCAGCACGTCGCCGCGCACGATCTCTTCCGGGACGATTGCAAACTCCGACAGGCCGCCCGGCACGAGCTTCGTCCGGCGAAAAGTGGGACAGTGCACGTAGTCCCCGCGCCGGCAGGACCGGCAGGTCAGGCAGGGCGCGTGGTGATGGACGAAGATACGGTCGCCGGGCGCAAACCCGGTCACCTGCGCGCCGGCCTGTACGACTTCGGCCACCGGCTCGTGGCCGGGAACCAGCGGCGCCTTGCGCGCCATGTACCAGCCCATTGCCTCGCCGGGGCACAGGCCGCAGGCCCGGATGCGTACAAGGAGCTCGCCTGCCTTGATGCCGGGCAGGGGCACATCTTCCAGGCGGAGGTCGTCGGAGGTGTGATAGACAACGGCGCGGGTGCTGGTGGCCGCGGCCGCGCGCAGACTTTCTACGCCCACGCCGTCGCCTCGGGAAGAATAGCGTACTTCACTCCGTTGCCGCGGTCGAGCGAAGCGAACACGTCGATGATGTTGGTGAGTTCCTTGACCCCGCTCACCAGCGGCCGCACATCCACGCCGCCGGTCGCGAGCAGGTGGTGGGCCTCGTCCACGTCACGCGGCCTGTAGTGGAACGTGTTGATGATATCCACTTCCTCATAGTGCAGCCGGGTCGCGTCGAACGCGACCTGCGTGCCGGCCGCCAGGCCGGCGAACAAGACGACGCGGCCGCCCGGAGCGGCCCACCGCGGGGACTCCACCCACAGCGCGGGGCTCCCCGTGCACTCGATGACCAGATCGGGCCCGAGACCGCCGGTAAGCTCGTGGACTTGCTCGGCGACCCCCGGCTGCTGCGTGTCCACGACCGCGTCGGCGCCCAGCCGCGCCGCGAGGTCGAGGCGCTCCTGGCGGCGGCCGACCGCAATGACGCGCGCTCCCGCGGCTTTCGCCATTTTGATGTGCAGCAGTCCGATTGCACCCAGCCCGGCCACGGCGACCTGCTCGACCGGACGGGGGCGCAGGCGCTCCCACGCGTGGATGACACACGAGAGCGGCTCCAGGAACGCGGCCTCAATGTACGACAGGCCCTCAGGCTTGCGGAGCAGGTGTCTGGCCGCGACCCTCGCGGACACCAGGAGGTAGTCCGCGTACGCGCCGAGCACGATGCCTTCAAACTGGCTTTCGCAGAGGTTCTCGCGGCCGCGCCGGCAGGACGAGCAGACGCCGCAGGGTGCCGTGGGCGTCGGCGCCACCGCGTCGCCCTCACGGATGTGATGGACCCCGCGGCCCACCGCGGCAACGTCGCCGGCGCACTCATGGCCGAATGGGCCGAACGGCACCTTCGGATGCCCGCGGCGGTAGGTCTTCAGATCGGTCCCGCAGGTGAGCGCGGCGCGCACGCGCAGCAGCACTTCCCCCGGCCCCGGCATGGGAACGGGACGGGTGATGAGCTCAATTTGCCGCGGCTCGCGCAGGATCGCCTGACGCATAACTGACTGGGACCGGGGACCAGGGACCCGAGACCTGGTGGAAACAGCTGTCGTTTGGGCGCTTTGCCCGTCAGACGTCACGAGCCGACTCCTTCGCCGCGCATGAGAAATGTATGAGGCTGGTTTCTGGTCCCTGGTGCCCGGTCCCTGGTCACGGTTGGTGTTTCTCGGGCGGCCCCGCTTCCACCGGTAGTTGTTCGTTCATCCACGCCACGATCCCACCGGCCAGGTTGAACGTCTGGGCATATCCGGCGTCGCGCAGCGCATCCGTCACAGTAGCGCTGCGCTGCCCGGTGGCGCAGTGAATGATCACGGTGCGATCCTTGGGGATTTCCGAGATGCGCTGGGCCAGCTCGCCCATCGGAATCAGCGCGGCGCCGGGAATGCGGGCGGTCACCCACTCCCAGACTTCCCGCACATCAACCAGTTGGGCCTCGCCGCGGTCCAGCATCGCCTTCGCCTCGGCCACGGACACCTCCGGCGTGCGCGCCACGGCGACCGCGGGCGCATGCGACGGCTCGCGACCGGGCACGCCGCAGAAGGCCTCGTAATCGATGAGCTGGGTGACCGTCGGGTGGTCGCCGCACACCGGGCAATCCGGATTCCGGTTCCAGCGCAGCGTGCGGATCTCGCCGATCAGCGCGTCGTAGATGAACAGGCGGTTGGCCAGCGTCTCACCCTTGCCGACGAGGATCTTGATGGCCTCCACCGCCTGCAGCGTTCCCATGAAGCCCGCGAGCGCGCCGACGATTCCGCCCTCGGCGCAGCTGGGCACCGTCCCCGGAGGCGGCGGCGTGGGAAACAGGCAGCGGTAGCAGCCGTGGCCCGGCAGGAAGACGGTGGCCTGCCCCTCCCACTTCAGAATGCTGGCGTCGACGAGCGGCTTGCGCAACATGACGGTCGCGTCGTTGACCAGATAGCGCGTCGGGAAGTTGTCGCTGCCGTTGATGACGAGGTCATAGTCTGAAATGATGTCCATCGCGTTCTCGCTGGTCAGGACCGTCTGGTGCGGGACGACGGTGACGTCGGGATTGATGTCCTCCAGCGTCCGCCGCGCGGACTGGGTCTTCGGCCTGCCGATGTCGTGCGTGAAGTGCATCACCTGGCGGTGGAGGTTGGAGAGATCGACGCGGTCGCCGTCCACGATACCCAGCGTGCCGATCCCGGCCGCGGCGAGGTAGATGGCCGACGGGCTGCCCAGTCCTCCGGCGCCGACGATCAGCACCCTGCTGTCCAAGAGTTTGCGCTGCCCCGCGACGCCGATCTCTTCAAGGATCGTCTGGCGGGAGTACCGCTCGATCTGATCCTTGGCCAGAAGCGGGCCCGGGCGGGCTGTCAGAGTCATGCCTGCCTCCTGCGCACGATTCTTGACTTGTAGACTACAGATTCGATTTTACCATGCGCTCGGAAGCGGGGGTATCTTCGCGCCAGACCGCCGGCGCCCTGCCCGGCCGAATTTTGGGAATGATATAATCCGAGCGATGACACAGGCAGATCTGTACGACGTCACCATCATCGGCGCCGGACCGACCGGGCTGTTCGCCGCGTATTATGCGGGGTTTCGGGGGCTGCGCACCAAGCTGATCGACAGCCAGCCGGACCTGGGCGGTCAGGTAACCGCTCTGTACCCCGACAAGTTCATCTACGACGTCGCCGGCTTCCCCAAGATCCTGGGGAAGGACCTCGTGACAAATCTGGTCGAGCAGGGGATGACCTACCATCCAACGGTGCAGTTGAACGAGAACGTCCACACGCTCGACCGTCTGCCCGACGGAACGATCCGGCTGGGCACGGACCTGGGCGAGCATCGAACACGGGTGACCCTCATCACCGCCGGGATCGGCGCCTTTACCCCCAAGACGTTCAAGCGGGCGGAACTCGATCAGTGGATCGGCAAGGGATTGTACTTCGCTGTGCGCCAGAAGGAAGATTTCCGGGGGAAGCGGCTGCTGGTCATCGGCGGCGGAGACTCCGCGCTGGACTGGGCGCTCGGCCTGGTGGACTACGCGAAGCAGATCACCTTGATTCACCGCCGCGATGGCTTTCGTGCCCACGAGGACAGCGTGAAGAAGCTGTTTGCCTCGCCGATCAAGGTCAAGGTGTTTTACGAGCTACGCGGCATCCGCGGGGACACGCAGGTCCGCGAGGCGGTAGTCTTCAACAACAAGACCCAGGGCGACGAGGTGCTGCCCGTCGACGCCGTCCTGGCCTTCCTGGGGCTGGTCAGCAACCTGGGTCCGATCCGCGAGTGGGGCCTGGAGATCAAGGACGACTCGATCGTGGTCAACAGCAAGATGGAGGCCAACGTCCCCGGCGTGTACGCGGCGGGCGACATCGCGACCTACCCCGGCAAGCTCAAGCTCATCGTGACAGGGTTCGGCGAGGCCGCCACCGCCGTGAACAACGCGGTCACCTACATCAACCCCAGCGCCTCAGCCTTCCCCGGCCACTCCTCCTCGATTATGGAACACAAAGAAAAGGCGGCAGCCAAGGCACACTAACTGACTGTCTATCGGATCTGTCGAGTCTGTCGAGTCTACCAGCCAAGAAGTTCTTTCAGAGCCGGAAGGCGGTGTTTGCTGAGCGGAATCTCCTTCCCACCTTCCAGGGTTAGGCTGAAGGCGTTGCGGGTCCAGGGGATGACGCTGCAGACGTGGTCGAGGTTTACAAGGTACGCCCGGTGGCAGCGGAAGAAGCGAAAGGGCTCCAGCCGCTCCGCCAGCCGGGTCAGGCAGAGGTGGCTGCGCAGTTCCCCGGCCCGGGTGACCAGCATCGTCCGGTCGCCGTCGGCGTAGCAGTAGAGGACGTTCCCTACCGGCAGCAGGCGGATTTCCCCGTCCAGGCGGACCGGCAGGCGGTCCAGGGCGGGCTCTGAACCCGCGATCGGCTCGGCCACTCCGGTGATCAACGTCAGGTCCTCAGGCATGATGCCTCGTTTTAGAGAATGGACCATCCACCGGAAACTCGCCCAGACCCGAATGGGCTAGCCATGGATGACTCAGTCGAGTCAATCCTACGTTCCGCAGTTACGTCTTAATGAGGCCCCGCCTGACGGCATAGGCGGCCGCCTCGACGCGGCCGCGGACGCCCAGCTTCCGATAGGTGGATTTCAGGTGGTTCCGGACGGTGTGGGGGCTGAGGAGCAGCTGGCGGGCAATATCCGCGGCATCAAATCCTGCCGCCACGAGCTGCAGGATCTGCAGTTCTCGGCGGGACAGCGCGTAGGGGTCGCCCAGCCGGCCTCGGGCGGAAACGGCCCGGCCCAGCCCGGCGGCGGGCCCGCCGGAGTAGATCAGCCCCTCGCCGCTGCAGACCGTGTGGATCGCGCGGGCCAGGTCTTCCGGCGCCACAGTCTTCAGCAGGTAGCCCGCGGCGCCGGCGCGCAGCGCCTCGATGGCGAAGGCGTCCTGGTCGAACATTGTGAGGATCAGGACCTGCACGTCCGGGAACTGGCGACGGATGGTCCACGTCGCTTCGACCCCGTCCATACCGGGCAGCCCGATGTCCATCAGCACGAGGGAGGGGTGGAGGGTGCGGGTGAGGGCGATCGCGTCGGGACCGGTGGCGGCGACGCCGACGACCTCGACATCAGGGATGTCGTGCAGAAGGCGGACCAGCGCGGCGGCCACGACGCGGTGGTCGTCAACGAGCAAGATGCGGAGGGCAGACATTGAGACCTCCTGCCCTCCGCAACCCTAGCGATGCTGATCTATTCCTCGAGCAGCCGAAACAGCCGGCGTTTGAGCTCCACAGGCACCGGGCCCTCGCTGCACTTGCGCTCGATCAGCACCATCAGCCGGCGCTGGAACTCATAGCGCGGCCCGCACTGCGAGCAGCCCGCGATGTGGGCTTCGATTTCCACATAGTGGGCCTCGTCGATCTCTCCGTCGAGGAACTGCCAGACCATCTGGAGGACCTGCTCGCAATCGATGTCCGTCATCGGCCGGCACCCCCCGCCGGAGGCGCCTGGTCGGCACCGACATAGTGCGCCCGCTTGGCGTAGTCCCAGAGTTTGACCTGCAGCTGCCGCCGGCCACGATGCAGCCTCGACATCACGGTGCCGATGGGAATCGCGAGCATCTCGGCGATTTCCTTGTAGGAGAAGCCTTCGATGTCGGCCAGGATGACGACCTCGCGGAAGGCGTCGGGGAGGTTGTCGAGCGCACCCTTGACGTCCGCGTCCATGAGCCGGGACAAGAGCACTTCCTCGGGATTCCCGGCGCGCCGGAAGTCATCGCTCTCCTGCACTTTCGTGTACAGGTAAAACTCGTCGACGCCTTCCTGGTCGACGACTTCCGGCTCGCGAGTCGTCTTCCGGTACCCATCGATGTACGCGTTCATCAGAATTCTGTAGAGCCAGGCGCGCGCGTTGGTGCCGGGTTTGAAGGTGTGGAACGAGCGCCACGCGCGGAGGAAGGTTTCCTGCAGGAGATCTTCCGCCTTCGTGCGGTTGCGGGTCAGGCGCAGGGCGGCCCTGAACAGCCCATCGAGGTGCTGTTCGGCCAGCGCCTGGAACCGTTCCCGGTCGTCGGCGGCCACAGAGGCCTCAAGAGGCACCACGGTCGTTGCTCCCATCGCGGACACCCCGACTTAACGCTCCCGGGCCGTGCCCGCATTCCCCTGAACCACCCGCCCAAAAACAACACAGGCCAGGGGCGCCCCCTGGCCTGCCCCTGTGCAGCCTGCCGAGGTCAGGTGCGTCCGGCAGGCTGCCTCACGCGTGAGATATCCGCGAGCGACATCTCGCCCAGGACGCGCTCCACCGCCTGGTTGATCGCCTGCCACACCGGCCGCAGCCCGCAGCCGTGGGCATACACGCAGTCGGGATCATCGGACTCGACGCACCACCACGGCGCCGTCGACCCCTCCAGGACGTCGAAGGCCTCGCGGAGGGTGATGGCCTCGGGGGCGCGCGCCAGCACGTGCCCGCCCGCGGGTCCGCGCTTGCTGGCCACCAGGCCTGCGCGCCGGAGGGAACTCATCAGCTGATTGAGGTAGGGTTCCGGCAGCCCCTGGCGGGCCGCAATCTGATGCGTCTGCACCGGACCTTCGCCGTAGTGGCTGGCGAGGTCGATCAACGCCCGCAGTCCGTACTCCGCGCGGGTGGACACTTTCATCGAATGATCACGTCCTCTTCGACGATCTCTGCGTCCAAGAACCGGAATGCCCGGATCTCTGGAGTCTCCCGCCTCGCCAGCGATACGATCATGTAGAGTACATCTGGGTAGAACGCCTTCGCCACGTCGGTCTTGGACGGGTACGCAGCCGTGTGGGTGTGCGAGTGATAGATCCCTACCAGGTCCAGCCCGGCCGCTTCCATGTCCTTGAACGCGGCCAGTTGCTCTTTGGGATCCATCAGGTACGTATAGGGGCTGTAATCGACGTTAGTGCCCCGGTAGACCCGCTCCACCCGGCCGTTGCGCCCGGCCAGCAGACCGCAGCACTCGTTGGGAAACTCCTCGTTGGCGTGCGCAACAAGCGCCGCAGCCTGGTCCCGACTCAGTTCCAGCACCGTTGTCCCCCATTATACGACAGAAAACGCTCGATTTTATCTCCAGAGGGCGGTCGACAAGTAGCGGTCGCCGCCGTCAGGGCAGACCGCGACGATTACACCCTCCTCAAGCTCACGGGCCACCTGCAGAGCGCCCGCCACCGCGGCGCCGGATGACTGGCCGACCAGGAGCCCCTCCTCGCGCGCCAGGCGCCTGGCCATCTCGTAGGCGGCCTCCGTGCTCATCGGAATCGTGCGGTGGTGGACGGAGCGGTCATAGATTCCCGGAACGATCGCGCTGGCCATGTGCTTCAATCCCTCGATGCCGTGCAGGGCCGTGTCCGGCTCGACCGCCACAATCTGCACGCCCGGCTGCAGTTCCCGCAGCCGGCGCCCGGCCCCGACGATCGTCCCGCTGGTGCCCAGCGCGGCCACAAAATGGGTGATGCGCGACTCGGTTTGCGCGAACACCTCAGGACCGGTCGTCTCGTAGTGCGCGCGGGGATTGCTGGGATTGCTGTACTGGTCGCCGTAGAAGAACTGGCCGCGGCCCTCCTCGTGCAGGCGGCGGGCGACGACGATCGCGCCGTCCGACCCTTCTAGCGGATCGGAGTATTCCACCTCCGCGCCGTACGCGCGCAGGATGTGCTTGCGTTCCTCGCTGACGTTGCCTGGCACGACCAGACGCACGCGATAGCCCCGGGCCGCTCCGATCATGGCGTAGGCGATGCCGGCGTTTCCGGATGACGAATCGAGGATGGTCCGGTCGCGCGACAGGCGGCCGTCGCGCTCCGCGTCGAGGATGATCCGGCGCACCGGACGGTCCTTCACCGATCCCCCGGGGTTGAACCACTCGGCTTTGACGTGCACTTCAACCGCCAGCGGCAGATCCCGCGTGACGCGGGTTAGGCGCAGCAGCGGCGTATTGCCGATGGCGTTGAGCAGCTCACTCATCAAACAGGAAGGAGTCTTCCGGGTAGTACCGGACGCGGTTCTCGAGCAGCCGCTGGTGAATCTCCTCGACCAGCCAGCGGTTCTTTTGCTCGGCGTCGCCCGGCGAGGTCAGGACCTCGAGCGGCAGATTCACGCGCAGCGCGCGCCCGGGGATGAGATGCCGCGTAATGCCGGCGGGCAGCTTGACTGGCGACCGCGCAATCTCAAGAATGTCGCGTTTGGTGAAGGTCGGGAAGACCACCACCGCCGAGACGGACCCATACGCGCGGGCGAGCGTATCCAAGTCTGTGTCCATCACGCGGTAAATGCGGGTTGTCGCCTTGTAGGCGTCCACAACCGCCGAGAGAACCGCCGCGGACGGCTGGGCCGGTGCGGCGGCCACTGACCGGGCTCCGGCAGGACCCAGCAGGTAGCATGCGATCGCGCGCTGGGCCAGTGCCTGCGCCGCTTCAGACACACTCATGTCCTTCAAGATCAGTCCCTTGGACCGCAGCAGGGCCCCGAGGTCCACCGGCTCGGTCAGCAGGTGATGCCAGACATCGAGCCTGACCGCGGGATCATGATAGTCGACAACCTGGACGAGCAGCAGCGGCGCCTCAAACGCCATCAGGGCAGTGCTGCGGTTGGCTCCGTCGAGAACGACGTACCCGCCTTCCGGCAGCGGCGCGGCAATCGGCGGATTGCGCAGGATGCCGTCCGCTCGCATGCGCGCGACCAGCCGCTGCACGCGGGCCGGATCGGTCTCCTCGTGCAAATGGACCTCGGCGCGGGGGACGATCCGCAAATCGGGCAACGACTGCCCGGTTGAAAGCCGCAGCGCCCCGCCGGCGCGCGTGTTGTCTCTCATCCCGGTCAGCGGCCCAGGCGTTTGGCCAGGTGGTCGATGACGTCGATCTTGGTGACGATCCCCACCACCGCGCCGTGATCCACAACGACCGCCGCGTTGGCGGAGAGGAAGACGTCGGCCAGGACGTCGATCGGGCTGTCGGGGGCCACCACCGGGGGCGCGGGATCAATGATGGGCTGGATTGGATCCGAGGGGCGGTGAGAGCCATCCAGCAGGTGCGTGAGCAGGTCCACTTCGCTGATCATACCGACCAGGCGCTCGTCTTCCAGCACCGGCAGCTGCGACACGTCGTACTGCTTCATCTTGGCGACGACGTCGCTGACCGCATCGGTGCGGCTGGCCGACACCAGCGGGATGGACTTGGTCTGCACCAGCTCCCCGACGGTGCCTAGTTCGATCTCCAAGAATCCATGCTCCCGCATCCAGTCGTCGGAGAAGATCTTGGAGAGGTAGCGCGATCCGGAATCGGGGAGCACCACGACCGCCCGCAGGCCCGCGCCGCCGTCGGGCAGAGTGCGCAGATACTTGATCGCGCCCGCCACCGCCGCGCCGCTGCTGCCGCCGCAGAACAGTCCTTCTTCGCGCACCAGCCGCCGCGTCATCATGAACGCCTCGCGGTCGGAGATCTGCACGACCTCGTCCACGACGGAGAAATCCATCGTCTCGGGGAGAAAGTCTTCACCGATCCCCTCCACCTTATATGTCCGCGGCTCGGGGAGCTTTCCGGTCTTGAAGTATTCGTAAAAGACCGACCCCAGCGGATCGACCCCGATGACGCGCAGCGCCGAGCGCCGCTCCTTGAGAAACTTGCCGGCGCCGGAAATTGTCCCGCCGGTCCCCATCGTGGCAATGAAGAGGTCGAGCCGGCCGCCGGTCTGGCGCCAGATCTCCGGACCGGTCGTGCGATAGTGCGCCTGCGGGTTCGCCGGATTGGCGTACTGGTTGGCGTAGAAGCTGTTCGGGGTCTCCTCGGCGATGCGCCGGCTCACGCTGTAGTAGCTTCGTGGATCGTCGGGCGCCACCGCGGTCGGCGTAATGACGACGCGGGCGCCGAACGCGCGCAGCAGCCGGATCTTCTCCTCCGACATCTTGTCCGGCATGACGAAGATGGTCCGGTACCCGCGGACCGCCGCGGCGATGGCCAGGCCGACGCCGGTATTCCCGGAGGTGGCTTCCACGATCGTTCCGCCGGGCCGCAGTAGCCCGCGCTGCTCCGCATCATCGAGGATCGTCGGGCCGATCCGGTCTTTGACCGAACCGCCGGGATTGAGGTACTCGAGCTTCGCCACGACATCGGCGCGCAGGCCGCGGGTGACCTTGTGCAGGCGCACGAGCGAGGTCTTGCCGACCACATCGAGGACACTGTCGAAGATTTCGTCCCTGGCGGCGGTTGGCGCCGCGCGGCGGGGCCGTGGCCTGACCTTGCCCGCCGTGCGCTTCACAACCCGCCCGCCATCGCGGGGATGATCGACACCTCGTCCGTCTCTTTCACGGGCGTCGCCAGCCCCTGCAGTTGCCGGATCTCGGTGCCGTTGACGAAGACATTGATGAAGCTGCGTACCTCGCCGCGCTCATCGAACACCTGCTGCCGGATGCCGGGATGGCGGCGCTCCAGCGCGTCAAGCAACTCCCGCACGGTGCGGCCGGCAAGCTGGACCTTGCCCTGGCCGCCCGTCGTGCGGCGGAGCGGAGTTGGGACGTAGACGGTCGTCATCTCGCGTTGTCGAGCGCCTGCTTCAAATCGTCAATGAGGTCGTCGATGTGCTCAATCCCCACCGAGAGGCGGATCAGCCCTTCGTCAACCTGCATCGGGGAGCCGGCGAGCGAGGCGTGCGTCATGCTGGCCGGATGGTCGAGAAGCGATTCCACGCCGCCCAGGCTCTCCGCCAGGAGGAAGACCCGCGTCGAGGAAGCCACGGCCCTGGCCGCGCGGCCTCCCCCCTTCAGAACGAACGACACCATCCCGCCGAATCCCGTCATCTGCCGCCGGGCGAGGTCGTAGCCGGGGTGGCCGGGGAGACCGGGGTAGAACGTCCGGGCCACGGCGGGATGGCCGTTTAGGAACTGCGCCACCTGCATCGCGTTGGCGGCGTGGCGTTCCATCCGCACCGCCAGCGTCTTGATCCCGCGCAGGACGAGCCAGGAGTCGAACGGTCCCGGCACCGCGCCGGCGGCATTCTGGTGGAACCGCAGCGTTTCAGCGATCTCCCTGCTGTTGGTCACCGCGGCGCCGCCGATCACGTCGCTGTGCCCGCCCAGGTACTTGGTTGTCGAGTGGACGACGATATCCGCACTCAGGGTCAGCGGCCGCTGGAAATAGGGAGACGCAAACGTATTGTCCACGAGCACGAGCGCGTCGTGGGTATGCGCGAGCTCGGCGATGCGCGCAATGTCGAGGATCTTGAGGTACGGGTTGGTCGGCGTCTCGACCAGCACCAGGCGCGGGTGGGTGCCCAGCGCCGCCTCGACCCGCGTCAGGTCGGTCATGTCCACGAACGACGGCGCGATGCCGTAGCGCTGGAGGACGCGGACGAACAACCGGTAGGTTCCGCCGTACACGTCGTCCGGGGCCAGCACCCGGTCGCCGGGGTTGAGCAGATATGACGCTGTGGTGATCGCCGCCATCCCCGAGGCAAACGCGAGCCCGTGCGCCCCCTCTTCCAGCGACGCCAGGCATGTTTCCAGCGCGGTGCGGGTCGGATTCGCGGTGCGGCTGTAGTCGTATCCCTTGTGGACCGCGGGCTCGGACTGCGCGTATGTCGCGGTCTGATAGATCGGCGTCATGACCGCGCCGGTCGCGGGATCCGGCGGCTGCCCCTCATGGATCGCGCGGGTCTCGAACCGCCGGCGGCTCATGGTCACGCGCGCACGGGAACAGCGGAGATTGCCAGGGACCGCTCGAGCTCGCCGCGGGAAATGGGGGCGAGGGACAGACCGAAGACGTCGGTGAACCGGCACGTGTAGACCTCCCGCACCTCGTCCACCGTGACCGGGCGCCCGAGGACACGCGCCAGCGACGTCACCGGCCGCCCGAGGCCGCAGGGATTGATGTAGGCAAAGTGCTGCAGGTCCGGATCTACATTCAGCGCAAACCCGTGCATCGTCACCTTGCGCTTGACGGCCACGCCCACCGCGCCGATCTTCTCATCGCCCACCCAGACTCCCGGGTACCCTCGGACACGCTGCGCGGCAATGCCGAAGCCCGCGAGGGTCCGGATGACCGTGTCTTCCAATGACCGCACGTACTGTACGACGTCATCGCTGTAGGCGCGCAGATCGAGGATGGGATACCCGACCAGCTGGCCCGGCCCGTGGTAGGTGACGCTGCCGCCGCGTTCGATGTCGTACACCCCGAAACCCCGCGCGGCCAGCGCCTCCCTGGGGAACAGGAGGTGTTCGGCCCGCGCGGAGCGGCCAGCGGTAAACACGGGTTCGTGCTCCAGGAGCACAAGGCCGTCGGTGATTTGTCCGAGCTGGCGCGCGGTCACCAGCGCCTTCTGCAGCGCCCAGGCGTCCGGATACGGCGTGGGGCCGTCGCGGAGGTCGAGAAGCCAGCCTGTGGGAGGCATTACAACGATTCTAGCAGTGACGGGCAACTAGTGCCTAGTGACGGGACCATCAGGCAGGGACTTGGGACTAGGGACTGGGGACTGGTTCAATCACGCCGCTGAAGGTCATCACGTCCAGTCCGCGCTTCCGGAGCTCGCGAAGAAAGGGGGTAAAACCCAGCGAATCGCCGGCCAGATGGCCGCAACGATGAGGTTACCGCGGCGCTCGGCCCGGAGGTGCTGGAGTTCCGCGAAGTCGATGTGTATGTACACGACGGCGTCTACCCCGTGCGCGAAGCACGCCCGGGCGACCGGATAGCCGCCGTTCGTATAGGCGCCGTGGCCCACGACGACGCGGCGCACGGGGTCGGCCGCGTCGCCGAGGACCGCCTGGACGGTGGTCGGCGCGGCGCGCATCTCGGGAAGCGCGGCGAGCGCGTCCACCAGATCTCCGGCCGTGGCCCGGCCCCGGGCCAGCACGCCGTCCACCTGCTCGCGCAGGCGCCGCCGGCCCAGTTCATCGAGCGGCGCGTGGATGTTCATGAACGGGATGCCAATCAATTTCGCGGCCGAGGGCACGTGGTCGTAGTTGGCGACCTGCCCGCGAAGCTTCAGCCCTTCGATTTTCTCCGCCACGGCCGCCAGCGCCGCGTCCTCGGGCACCCCGGCAGCGGTCATAAACTCGACGTGCCGCAGGAAGATCTTCCAGGTGTCGGTGCCCGTGGCGGGCGGGTGGTGGGCGATCACCAGGTCGACACCCAGCGCTTTCGCCATCTGCAGCTCCGCCGCCCCGACGTCCACACCGAAGAGCACCTTCTGGATGCCCTTGCCTGGGACGAAAATGGCGGAATCCTCCGGAATCCGGAGAAACCCGGACATCTCCAGCGCGAGCGACATGATCTCTTCAGTCGTCACAGATGACCCAAACAAATCACCCATCAATGACCAATATGGGCTATTGCAAGGAGGGGACAGTCCCCTCCTTCTTTGGCAGTACTCTCCTATGTCAGGCTCGTCTTACGCCATTGGTGGAAACCGCGAAAACTGTGAAGGGGTGGACCGCGGGTCAGTCCCGGAAGAACGGAATGGACACGAGGATGACGGATACTACAGTCGTGATCCACAGTCGCGCGACGGCGGGTCGGGGGCGAAACGGCCGGCGATACACGAGGTAGAACGAATAGGCCAGCGAGAATCCGGTCAGGACCAGCAGATACGGCCTGGCCGACTCAAAGAAAACCTGCAGCGTCGCGCCTCCTAACCCGAGGAGGCTCACCACGGGGGCGACCAGTCATCACCAGGAGGCGACGAGGCTGAGCGCGAGCGACCTCAAGTCCAGTCCGTGAGCTGTACGCATGCCGTGTCAGGCTTTCGCGCGTTCCGGAGCCAGCTCCTTTGGGGTGGGCGGCCGGAAGTATGCCCAGCCGACGAGGACCAGGTAGGCCGCGTAGACCAGAACCTCCACCAGCGAGGGGTTGCCGTTGTAGCCGAAGACGGCCTTCAGCAGGCTCCCGAGCGGTGAGGCTTCGTGGAGTACCGAGTTCGTGTCCCACACGTGCTCGATGATCGGCGGAATGACAGCCGCCTCGTGGAACTCATGGGTGCCGTGGGCCAGCAGACCCGCCGCGAACAGCAGCAGCAGGATGCTGGTGACGTTGAAGAACGCGCGCAGGTTGAGGCGGTATGTGCCTCGATAGAGGAGATATCCCAACACAAACGCCGCCAACAAACCCAACAGCCCACCGACTGTGGCCGCCATCGGGGTTGCGGTCCGGACGGCCGCGAACATGAACAGCGCCGTCTCGATGCCTTCGCGCCCCACCGCCACGAACGCCAGGAACGCCAGCGCCCCGAGCGATCCAGTCTCCAGCGCCATGTTGACCTGCGACTGCAGGTGGGCGCGGATGTTGATCGCCTGCCGGCGCATCCAGAAGATCATGTAGGTCAGGACCCCGGCGGCGGTCAGCATCGCCGTACCCTCGAACATCGCCTCCGCCCGGCCCGCGAGCCCACCGGCACTGAAGAAGATGCCGGCCCCGGCGACGATGCTCATGACGACGGCGAGGCCGGTGCCGAGCCAGACCATCCTTGACTTGTCCCGGTTCCCGGTCTTTGCCAGATACGCGAGAATGATCCCCACGATGAGAGCGGCTTCGAGCCCCTCTCGCAGGGTGATCAACAACGATGCCGCCATGCGCCCCTCCCCAAGGTGTTGCGGAGTGAAACCCGCGCCCTAGGCTACCGTAATTCTTGACCTCCGTCAATAAGAATTCGGCTAGGGCTGAATCGCCGCCAGTTCCTTCATCGCCTGCTCCACCTGCTGCTGCGGGTAGACGAAGTCCTCCAGCCTGCCGGCCAGGAAATCCTCGTAGGCCTTCAGGTCAAAGTGCCCGTGTCCGCTGAGATTGAACAGGATCACCCGGGCCGTGCCGTCGCGCTTGCACTGGAGCGCCTCATCGACGGCCTTGCGGATCGCGTGCGCGGATTCCGGCGCCGGAATGATCCCCTCGGTCTGCGCGAACTGCACCGCGGCTTCAAAGACGGACCGCTGCGAGTAGGCGGCGGCCTCGATGTACTTGTGATGATACAGCAGGCAGGCGAGGGGCGCATCGCCGTGGTAGCGCAGCCCACCCGCGTGGATCGCCGGCGGCACAAAACTGTGGCCGAGCGTGTACATCTTGATGAGTGGCGTGGTTGCCGCAGTGTCCCCAAAGTCATAGAGGTACCGGCCGCGGGTCAGCGACGGGCACGCCTCGGGCTCCACCGCCACGATCCGCACTTTCTTGCCCTTGAACTTGTCGGCCAGGAACGGGAACGTGAGCCCCGACATGTTGCTCCCGCCCCCGATGCACCCGATGACAACATCGGGATACTCGCCGGCCATCTCCATCTGCTTGCGGGCTTCCACCCCGATGACGGTCTGGTGTAGGAGGACGTGGTTGAGGACACTGCCCAGAGAGTACTTCGTGTCATCGTGCGTCGCGGCGTCCTCGACGGCCTCGCTGATGGCGATGCCCAGGCTGCCCGGCGAGCGCGGGTCTTTGGCCGCGATGGCGCGGCCGGCGTTGGTACGGGAACTCGGGCTGGGGATGACTTCAGCGCCCCAGGTCTGCATCATGGTCTTGCGGTACGGCTTCTGGTCGTAGCTCACCTTGACCATGTACACGGTGCACTCGAGCCCGAACATCCGGCAGGCCAGCGCCAGCGCGCTGCCCCACTGTCCGGCTCCGGTCTCCGTGCTCAGCCGCCGCACGCCCGCCTGTTTGTTGTAGAACGCCTGCGCGACCGCGGTGTTCGGCTTATGACTACCGGCCGGGCTGGTGCCTTCGTACTTGTAGTAGATGTGCGCCGGGGTGTCGAGCGCCCGTTCGAGCCGCCGTGCGCGATGCAGCGGCGTGGGCCGCCACAACTTGTACACCTCGCGCACCGGCTCGGGGATGGGGATCTCGCGCTCAGTGCTGACCTCCTGCAGGATCAGGTCCATCGGGAACAGCGGCGCGAGATCGTCCGGGCCCACCGGCTGCTTGGTGCCCGGATGCAGCACCGGCGGAAGCGGCACGGGCAGATCCGAGCAGATGTTGTACCAGGATTTGGGAATCTGCGATTCGTCAAGCAGGTACTTCACGCTCTCCATGGTCTGTCGCCTCCACGAGCTTCGCTGGGTTCTCGCGCGATTCGCGCCGAGCAACGCAATTCCTGCCTGCGGTACACGACGGGACTTAGGTTTTCACGTGCAAGGTGCGCAGCCGGTTGAACGCCGCCGCGAGTTCCTGCCGGCGAGGCAGGGCCAGGTCGCCGGGCACGGCGTCGGGCACCAGGACCTCGAGGCCGTGCTGGGCGATGTCCAACTCGATTGACCCGAGGATCTCCCGGAGGGTGCGCATCCCGTCCGCGAGCCCGCGGTCGGCGGCAAAGACCAGCGCCGCGGCAATCGCCCGAGCCTGCGCGGGATCAATCAGCTGTTCAGCGGCCGACAGGTCCACGCCGTCACGTCCAAGGATCATGCCGCGCGGGGTGTGACCGCCGTGCGGCTCACTGCGCATCTTGCGGCCCCTCAACGACGCTAGGCTCTCCGGCAGCGGGACGCGGTGGTGCACTCCGCCGAACCGGCCTTTCCCATCCGCGCGCACGCCCGCGTGCGGTGCCACCGCGTGGCGGGCCTCAGCGGTGGCGACGCGGGGCCGGAAGGACTCCAGGGCGATGACCGTGTCGGCGACGGGCACATACTCCGCGCCGCGGCTGGACACCAGGATGGTCGACACGCCGTGCTCCTCGTACAACGGCCGCACCGCCTCGGCGAGGGAGGTCACAGGCTGGCGCGCCTCCGGAGCAAGCTGCCGCCATAGCGGATCGCGGGCGAGCAGCCCTGGGGCCGACGTGTCTTCGTCAATCAGCAGGAGCGAGCACCCCGCCTCCAGCGCCTCAATGATGCCGGCGGCCTGCGACACGACGTCGCCGGCATGCTCCTGCCTGCAGCGGGCGGGATCTTCCCCGCCGGGCAGTTCGTGGAGGAACGGGGCGAGATTTACCGCTTCCACACGCCGGCCTTCCTCGACCCGTACCAGGACCGCATCCGGGACCGTCGCGCAGAATTCGCGCCCATCGCCGGGGACGTGCATGTAGACGGAGGACGCGATCGCGCGCAGCAGGGTGCTGCGCCCGGAAAACGTGTTCCCGATGATGACCGTGACCCCGCGGGGAATCCCCATGCCGGCCACGGCCCCGCGGTGAGGGAGGTCCACCGTCACCTTCAGCTCGGGCGGCGCCTGCAGCGGCACCAACCGGGACAGCACCGGCCGGTCAGAACCGCCCTCGCGCGGCAGCACGGCCCCATCGGCGAGGAAGGTCACCAGAGACCGGGAGGTCAGGGCGACGCGCAGGGCGTCGGCATCTTCGGCCACTTCCTGCTGGCGCTGCGCAGCCGCGGGGTTGAGGTTCGGGAAGATCAGCGCGGCATCGACCAGCTGGGGGAGGTCTTCGAAGAAGACCGTCTGCGCGGCTTTCGCCGCGACCTTGCGGCCCTCAGAGGGAAGGAACAGCGCGCCGCGGATCTCCACGTACTCCTCGCCGATCCGGCACGCCGTGCGCTCCAGAATCTGCTGGCCGCCGACATCGATGGTGAACCCCGGCCGGCCGCCGCGGGCGCGGGCAACTTTGCGGATGGCATCCAGCCACCGCCGGGCCGCGAAATCTTCCAAGGCGATCTTCCCCGCCGGCGTCGCCCACATCGAGGGCGGGAACCGCGCTTCAGCCTGATCGACGCGCACGCGCAGCGGCGACGGGACACCCGGGGGCTCAACGGTGATGCGTTCCAGGTGCAGTGTGAAACGGTCGAAGCGGTAGGCGCCCTCGAGTCCCTGGTACGCCTGAAATGGTTTGCCCTCCAGGGCGAGGAGCTTGTCGCGCAGACGCTCCCACGGCAGCACGCACAACCTCCAGCTACGGGACCTGGGACCAGGGACCAGGGACCCGTGAGTGCATCGATTTTCCCCTCAGCGCGCCGATCTCCGTGCCAAGTTCTGGTCCCCGGTCCCCGGTCCCCGGTCCCGGAGTTCCCTCTCGAGAAGATCCATCAACTCTGCTTCATCTCCATAGCGGATCACCCGCAGCGCAGTGTTGCCCTCGATCAGCGCCGACAGGGCCACATCGGTCCGGCACAGACAGAAGACCGGCTTCCCCAACTGCTGCGCGGTGGCGATCTCGACGCCGACCCCCAGCGACGGGACGGAGACTTCCGCGACGACGAAGTCGCACTCCGACAGCCACTGCATGTCGCGTTCATAGATATCCGACGCGCGCACATCCGGGCGCCACTCCTGCTCGAGCACATCGGGCGCGGCCACGTGCGTGGTCAATACCAGGTAGCCCCACCGCTGGAGGGCACCGACAAGCGAGGCGTAGAGGGGCTGCAGCGACCGGCCGCCGCGGATTGCCCCGCAGAAGTACACCCGCTGCGCCGCCGGCCGGGCGCGCGCGGCCACGACCGCGGCCAGCGGTTCGGACATGACCGTTTCCGGGGGCACCGCCAGTGCCTCCAGCTTCCGCCGGATCGCCCGGGCGGCAGCCGCCGGGTCCTCCCCCGCGACTTCGACCTCGCACATCCAGCCCACGCCGTCCACCTGCTCGGCCACCAGCTCGCCGAGACCTGGGATCTCATAGAGCGCACCCGCGGTCTTGTGCACCACCAGCCAGGATTCGTAGCCCAGCCCGCCCATCACGGCCCGGCATTCCTCTAGCGTACCGGTGTACAGGCGGACCTTCCCCTCCGGAAATCTCGAGCGCTTGAACGACATCCCGCTGACCTGCACGAGGTCGATCCAGGTGAGCAGGATCTCGCACGGCTGGGCCGGCCGGTGGTGTTCCCGGATGCGCAGGGCCCGCGCTCGGGGATCGGACGCGCCGCCGCCGGCGCGGAAGTAGTGATCGGTGAACGCGTACTCAAAACGCGCGCGGCCGCCGAGTGCGGCGATGCGCTGGCGAAACGCGTGAATGTCGTCGATGAGAAACCGGACTTCGCATTCGAAGGGCGCCGTCATTTGGATTCAAACGGCCATGCGGGCAGCGTCACGCGGGTGGACCGGTCCTCCCGGAGTCCCAGCGCGTAGTCGGCCTGCAGCAGGGTGTGGATTTCGCGAGTGCCCTCATAAATGACCGCGCCCTTCGCATTGCGGTAGAACCGTTCGACCGGGTATTCGTCCGAATAGCCATACGCACCGTGGACTTCCACCGCGTCCCCGGCCGCCTGCTCCGACGCTACCGTCGCGTACCACTTGGCCAGTGACGTCTCACGCGTGTTGCGCAGACCCCGGTTCTTCATCCACCCGGCGCGCAGGTACAGCAGGCGGCTGACCTCATAGTCCCGGGTCATCCGGGCGATCATCTCCTTGACCAGCTGGTGCTCTCCGATCGGCTTCCCGAACGTACGCCGGTCCCGCGCGTAGCGGACGCTGCTGTCCAGGCAGGCGCGGATCAATCCCGCGGCGCCCGACGCCACCGTGTACCGGCCCTGGTCCAGCGCGAACATGGCGATGCGGAACCCTTCTCCCTCCTGACCGAGGCGGTGGTCTTCGCTCACGCGGACGCCGTCCATCACGATGGATCCGGTGTTGCCGGCGCGGATGCCCAACTTGCCGTGAAGCGTGGAGGTGGTGACGCCTTTCAGGTCGCGGGTGACGACGAACGCCGAGAGCCCGGCGTGGTCCCGCTGCTTCTGCTTGACGGGGTCGGTCCAGGCGAAGACCAGGAAGTGATCGGCGATGTCGGCCAGGGACATCCAGGTCTTCTCGCCGTTGAGCACGTACTGGCGGCCGTCGCGCACGGCCGTCGCCTGAATCCCCACGGCATCGCTGCCGGCCGCGGGCTCAGTCAGCCCATAGGCGGCAATCTTCTCCCCGCGCGCCTGCGGGACGAGGAACCGCCGCCGCTGCTCCTCCGTCCCCCACGATAGCAGGCTGAGGCTGTTGAGCCCCAGGTGCACCGACATGATCACGCGCAGGGAGGTATCGACGTATTCCAGCTCTTCGCACGCCAGCCCGAGGCTCACGTAGTCCATCCCTGCCCCGCCGTACCGCTCAGGGACGCACAGGCCGAGGATGCCCAGGTCGCCCATCGTGCGAAGGATCGAGCGGTCGAACTGCTGCGCGCGGTCGAGCTCGCGGATCCGCGGGGCAACCTCGCCGTGCGCAAACTCGCGCACGAGACGCTGCGCGGCGATCTGGTGATCTGCCAGGTCGAACTCCATCGCCTGCCCTTTCCGGGACGAACCGGTTACGGACTCGTCAGCAGCTGCTGTCCCAGCAGCGTGTAGAACTTCGCCGCCGTCATCACGTCGTCGAGATCGATCGACTCGTTGGGGGTGTGCGCGATTCCGGGATCCCCGGGTCCGAAGATGATCGTGGGCGTGCCCCGCTCTGCGAAGAACCGGCCATCGCTGGACTGCTGATACCCGACGGGATCCGCCGGCAGCTTCAGCGCGCGCGCCACGTCCTGGGCGACCCGGACGATCGGCGCGTCCGCGGGCGTCTCAATGGGCGCGCCGGACTGGATCATTTCAACGTCCGCCTGCAGCGCCGGCTCTCCCTCGCGCAGGTCTGCCACCACGTGTTCGATCTCCGCCAGGGCCGCCTGGATGTTCTCGTTCGGCAGGGTCCGCCGGTCGATGGTCGCCTCACACCAGTCCGGGACGATATTGGTTGCCACCCCGCCCCGGATCGTCCCGATGCTCAGCGACGGCGGCGGGACCAGCGGGTGGTCCAGCGCGCGCAGCCGCGCGCCGACGCGCTCCTCGATGGCCAGGAGCACTCGCAGCATATGGTCGATGGCGCTGCTGCCTTCCCAGGGGGTGCTGGCGTGCGCCGCCCGGCCGTGGGTGACGATCCGCACCCACAGCAGCCCTTTCTCAGCCACGGCCAGCCGGTTGCAGGTGATCTCGCCGACGACGACCTGGTCGGGATGGAGCAGACCCCGGTCCACTAGGAATTCGGTTCCTTTCACGCCGCCGACTTCTTCGTCGCTGACGGCGGTGAACACCAGCGTCCCGCGCATCGGCACCACGTCGACCATTGCTTCCACGGCCGCCAGCATAGCGACCAGCGATGCCTTCGCGTCCGCCGCCCCGCGGCCGTACATGCGCGTCCCCACGATCTCCGCCCCGTGCGGGTCGTAGCGCCAGGCGCGGCGGTCGCCCGGCGGCACCGTGTCCATGTGAGACGTGAAAAGCAGCTCGGGCCGCCCCCGCCCGATCCGCGCGATGACATTGGGCTTGCGCGGCTCATCGGCCAGGACCTGGAAATCGACCGCGGCCTCTCGCAGCCGCGCGGCGATCAACTCCGCCACCTGGCGGGTGTCGCCGGGCGGATTGGGGCTGGGTGCACGCACGAGGCTCGCCAGCATGCCGACGATGGTCGCGCGCCGGTGTTCAATCTGGGACGCCACGGTGTCCATAAGAACAACGAAGGAAGAGGATAGGAGGACCTGCCCCTTACCCTCTTCCTTCTTCGCGGTCGTATTTTCCGTTTCCCTGCGTCACTGCGCCGGTTCTGCGATCACCTGCCGCGCCAGTCGGACCGCCGCCAGCAGCTGGCGGTCCGTGCCGCCCTCGAGGTCGGCCGTCGTGAGCGCGGCCGCCACATCGGGTTCCACCCCCGCCCCTTCTAGCCGCACGCCGCGTCCGGTGGCCAGGCGGAAGGTGGTGATGCTCAACGACGATCCGTCGGACAGATCGATCATCACGCTCGCCTCGACGGCGCCGGACGTCTTTACGCCGACCAGCGAGCCGCGGTGGTTCTCCTTGATCGCCGCGGCCAGCAGCTCAGCGGCCGACGCGCTGCCTTCGTCAACCAGCACGACCACCGGAAGGGTAGGCGACACCAGGGGGGTCTGCACCGTGCGCACGACCCGCACCGACCCGCCCTGCCGCATCTCCGTGTACACCGGCACCCCAAACGGGAGCAGCGTGTTGAGCACCGTGTTAAGTTCATGGAGGTAGCCCCCGCTGTTGCCGCGCAGGTCGAGGACCAGCGCCCGCATGCCCTGGGCCTGCAGCCCGGTCAGGGCCGCGCGCATGTCGCGGCCGGTGCGCTCTACGAACTGATACAGGCGGATGTAGCCGACCCCGCCGTCGAGGAGCTCGGTCTTGAAAATGGACGGCACCAGGATGGGGGCGCGCACAATGGTGACGACCAGCGGCTCCGCGACCCCCGCGCGCTGCAGGGTCAGCGTCACGGGCGTTCCGGCCGGGCCTCTGATCATCCCGGAGACCTGATCCACGCTCATTCCGCCGGTGGAAATATCGTTGATCCGCTGAATGCGGTCAAACTCGTGCACGCCGGCGGCTTCGGCCGGCCCTCCCGGGATGAGGGTCCACACGAAGAACTTGTCGTCCTTGGGCATCAGCACGACGCCGACACCGGTAAATCCGGCCTGGCCGCGCTGGCGCTGCCGGCGCTCGAGGTTCTGGTCGGGCGTCAAAAAGCCGGTGTGCGAATCGCTGAACGCATCCGTCATGCCGCGGATCGCCGCGTAGGCCAGCTGGGTCCGGGTTCGCTGGCCGGCGGCGGCCGCCACGGCGGCGGTGAACCGTTCGCCGAACTGGCGGCGCGCGTCAGTATCGGTGGCGTAGGAGGGAATCGCCGGCAGGTCCGCCGGGATCCCCACCGCGGAGAGCTCCGCGCGCAGCCCGACGATCGCGGCGTTCAGCGTCTTGATGGTGTCGACCGCATCGACGTAATGCGACTCCAGGGCCTGCAGAGCCTCAAGCACCAGCGAGGAGTCGGTCGACTGGGCCGGGCTCGCCGCGGGTGCAACCGCCAGCGCGAGAAGCAGAATCGCCGTCAGAATGGCTCGCATGTCACGCTCCAGTGGTCAGATCACCGGCCGGAACGGAAACAGCCGGAGGATCCAGGTATTGAAACGAAAGATCAAGTCCAATGCCAAAGCGGCCCCCATGGCGACCAGGAACACGCCGCTGCTGACTTCGATCGCACGGCCGTGTGCGCGGACCCAGCCCAGGGCGTCGACGGCGCCGGTCATCAGCACTGCCGTGATGAGAAACGGGATTCCCAGACCCAGCGCGTAGGCGAGCAGCAGCACGGCTCCGTCCAGCGTCCGCTGCGTCGTCGCCGCCAGCGTCAGGATTGCCGCCAGCACCGGGCCGATGCAGGGCGTCCATGCGAAGGCGAACGCCATCCCGACCGGGAACGCCCCCAGCACGCCGCCGCGTCCCTGGGGAAGGTGCAGCCGCCGTTCGCGTGAGAGCCAGGGAATCTTGAGGATCCCCAGCACAGACAGCCCGAGCAGGACGACGATGATCCCGCCCGCCCGCCCCAGCCAGATCCGGTTCACAAGGATGAAACTCCCTAGGTAGCTCGCCGACGCTCCCAGCGCCGCAAAAATCGCCGCGAATCCGAGCACGAAGCTGAGCGTCGAGCTCAGCACCCGTGCGCGGTGCTCGCCTCGCGTGGTGCCGGCCATCCCAGACAGCGACACCCCGGACACGAAGGAGAGGTAGCCGGGAATCAGCGGGACGATGCAGGGAGAGAGAAAGCCCAACAAACCGGCGGCGAATGCGAGCGGGACATTGACCTCAGGCATCGCGACTCCTCGTCCTTCCTCCTGCTCTATTCCCGCCGTCAGACAGTTTACACTAGCGATAACGTGTTCGGGGTCGGAGATGTTCCTACCGTCTGCGCGGAATGCTCGGGATAATTCGAAGCGTCACGCCGCTTCCGGCAGCAAGATGGTCCGCCGCGCTGCCGTTCCGCACCGCCACCTCCAGCAGGCCGTCGCTGCCCGCCACGACGGCGAAACGGCCGGGAGCGACATCGCCATACGTCCGGGCCACGGCCGCTCTGACACGGCGGCGGCCCGCAACCAGCGTGAGCGTCCCGCCGCCGGCATCCAGCGCCCCCGCCGGGATGTTCGTGATGAGGTTGCCGAACGCATCCACATAAATCACTTCGCCGACCAGCGCACCGCCCTCTCGGCGCCCGGTCCCCAGATCCAGATGAACGAACTGCGCGAGCGGGCGGCCGAGCGCGTCCGCGGGGGCCCCGCGCGCCAGAGCCGCCGCCGCCGGCGCGAAGAGATCGCGGCCGTGAAATGTGGGGGACACCGCATCCGGAGCATCCGCGGTTATCTCGTAGACCCGTGGAGCGCCCAGGCGCTTTGCCGCCGGTAACAGGAGCCCGTTGTCCGGCCCCACGAACCACTGGCCGCCTGAGGAAATGATGAGCGGCTTCCGCGCCGTGCCCACGCCGGGGTCGACGACCGCGAGGTGCACCGTTCCCGCCGGCGCCGTGCGGACGACAGCAGACAGCAGGTACGCACCGGCGCGGACGTCGTGGCGCGGGACGTCATGCGTGATGTCAATGATGACGGCGTTGCAGGAGGAGGCCAGCACCGCCTTCATCTGCGCGGGGTATGGACTCGCACTTCCGAAATCGCTGAGCAGCGTGATCATGCGTACGTTCTCACTTCAGCAGCCGGGAAAGTCTGCGGTCCGCATAGACCTTTCCCCCAGTCTGGCAGGCCGGGCAGTAGTAGGTTTCCTTTTCCGCATAGTAGACTGTCTCGATCCGGGTCCCGCAGCGGGGGCACGGCTCGCCCCCGTGCCGGTGCACCCGGAGCAGGTCGACCGGTTCGCGCGTGGGCAGGCCAGTCCCGAAATGACGCCGGTGCTGCTCCAGCGCCCCGGCGAAGACGCTGCGGATTGCGCCGTGCAGCCGCTCGACCTCGCCCCGCGAGAGGCGTCCCGCCGCGGCAAACGGAGACAGCCTGGCCTCCCAGAGGATTTCGTCTCCGAACGCGTTGCCGATGCCGGCCACGATGCGCTGCTGGGTGATCGCGCGCTTCACCTGGAGGCTCTGGCCCACCAGGGCCTTCGCCAGAACCTCGATGGTGAACTCCTCTCCAAGCGGATCAGGCCCGAGGCCGGCCAGCGGCTCGGCGGATGCCGCGTGCTGGGCCCGCAGCACGTAGACGCCTGCGCGCTTCTTCGGGCCGGCCTCATTGAGACGCAGTTCGCGTCCGTCGTCCAGCGTCAGCCCGAGTGCCATCGGCTTGGGCGCCGGCCCCCTGCGGCCGCCGGGAGCGCGGGGCCGCGGCGATCCCAGCTGCAGCCGGCCGTCCCTCATCAGGTGGATGGTCAAGAGCAGGTCTCCTGAGAGGTCACAGACGATCAATTTGCCCGTCCGCCGGATCCGCTCGATGCGGCGGCCGGCGACCGCGGTGAGTGGGGGATCGAATGTTTTGACGATGGCGGGGCTGCTGACGCGCAGCGAGACGATCGTGCGCCCTTCGACCTCGCGGGCGAGGTTTTCGACCAGCACTTGAATGAACGGCAATTCAGGCATCCCCGACCTCGGCACGCGCCGCGTCGACGGCGGCGGCGACCTGTCCGGGGGGCACCGCGCCCTGCGCGTAGGCCGGGCGCCCTCCGCCGCGGCCGCCCAGCCGTTCGACGACGCGGCGAAGCACCTTCGCGGCGTCGAGATCGAGATCGGCCGACCGGGCGATGACCAGCCGGCCGTCATCAGTCCCCAGCACGGCCACGGTGGATGAGGTGGCAACGAGCCGGCCGGCGAGCGCCGAGACCATCTCGGACGTCCACCCTGCGACCACTTCCGCCACAACATGCGGCGTGCCGCCCCGCGCCTCCGTCAGCCTCCGGTGCGCCTCGAACTCGATCACGCGGTCGCGCAGCTCCGTGATCTGCCGGTCCCGATCGCGCAGCTGCGCCCCCTGCCGCTCGACCGCCTCGAGAACCTCCTGGTCTTTCACCGAGAACCAGCCCGCCAGATCGCGCACGAGGGCGTTCTTCCAACGGTAGTCCCGCAGGGCGCGCCAGCCGCAGAGGAACTCGACGCGCACCCCGCCTTTGAACCGCTCCCAGCGGCGGATCGTAATCAGGCCGATCTCCCCTGTGCGCCGCACGTGCGTCCCTCCGCAGGCCGAACGGTCGAATCCCTCCACCTCGACGACGCGGATGCGGCCGCGCTTCTTGGCGGGACGGCGCAGGCCCAGCCCGGTGAGGTCGGACTCATCCACCTCCCGGATGATCACCGGCCGGTCTTCGAGGACCACGCGGTTGGCCAGATCCTCCGCGCGTCCCGCAGCGTCCGCGCTCAGCTCGATGAGGTCCAGATCGAGGGTCGAGACATCGGCGCCGAGGTGCACGGCGCGCGTTTGCCCCGCGTGATCCGCAAGGAACGCCTGGGAGAGGATGTGCTGGCCGGTGTGCTGCTGCATGTGATCAAACCGCCTGGGCCAATCGATGGTCCCGGTCACCTTGCCCTCGACTCGCTGATCGACGATGTGGAGGATTTGATCCTCGTCGTCTTCAATCACGTCGACCACCCGGACGCCGTTGAGGGTTCCTGTGTCGTGCGGCTGCCCGCCGGAGGTGGGATAGAAGGCCGTGCGGTCCAAGATGATGCCGAACGAGTCACCGCGGGGGCGCACTTCTACGGTCCCGGCCTCGAACTCCGTGCGGTAGCTATCGTCGCGATAGAGGCGCTCGGTCACGTCTCGCCCGGGAGAAAGGGGATCAAAGCCGCCGCGACGGCCTGCTCGAGAGCCGCCTGCCGGTCCACGAGGCCCCGGGTCAGCAGGCCGATCGCACCCAGCTCCTCGTGCGCGCCCCCGTGCCCAAGCATCGTGTCGACCATGGCGCCCAACTCTTCTCCGGCCAGGGCCCGGGACGCCATCCAGTCCGGCAGCCGGAAGCGCACGCCGCAGCTGAGGCCCTCGCGCCCGTTCCGATCCACTGCGGCCACCCAGGCGCACATCCAGACCCCCCACTGATCGCGATGCACGCCGCCCTCGATACCAATCCCGAGGTCGGCATCGGCCAGTCGTCGCGCCTCCTGCGCCCGGTGGAGAGCACCGCGGATGGTTTCTTCGTCGCTTGTGGGCTGAGCGGGCACGGTCGAGGTCACCGGCACCGCGACGACGACGGCGTCAGGGTACGCCCGCGCGCACACCGTTTCGGTGGCGCGGATCTTTGACCCACTGGTGGTGGACCCAATAGCAATTTTCATGTGCGCAACAGAACGCGTGCCCCACAGCCCGTTCGACTCGCTTGAGCCACCCGAAGATGACCCATGTGAGCTATTGACAGGAGGGGACAGTCCCCTCCTTCTTTTCGAAGATGGTATACTACGGGCCGCCATGGATCCCGTCTTGTTTGAACTGGGCCCGCTGACCATCCGGTGGTACGGGGTGATGATGGCCGCCACGATCATCAGCGGGGCGGTCGCCGCGATGCGGGTCGCCCCAAAGGTGGGTGTGCCGCCAGAGGAGATCGACCGGCTGGCGCTCCCGTTTGTGATCATGGCGTTCGTCGGGGCGCGACTCGGCTACGTCCTGTCCCATCCCGCGCAGTTCAGCTCACTGGTCGAGGCGCTGCGCATCGACCACGGCGGGCTGACCTCGCACGGAGCGATTCTCGGGGGATTCGCGGCGATGTGGTGGGCGTCGCAGCGCCGCGGGTTGCCGCTGTGGAGCCTGGCCGATGCGACAGTGTGGAGCGTGCCGCTGGGCAACATCCTCGTGCGTTTTGGCAACTTCATGAACGGGGAACTGTATGGCGACGTGACGTCGCTGCCGTGGGCGGTCACGTTTCCCGGCGTGCCCGGCCCGCGGCACCCGCTCCAGATCTACGAGATGATCTTCGCCGCCTGCATCCTCGCCGTCACCGTCCCGCTCGTGCGCCGGCGGCGGTTCCCCGGAGAGCTGTTCTGGACGGTGGTCGTGCTGACGTCCGCTGGCCGGATCGCCCTCGATCTGCTCCGCAGCGAGGACCGCATCTTCTGGGTGGTCACCATGGGGCAGATTCCCGCGACGCTCCTCCTCTTCCTCGGGGCATGGTTTCTTCTCCGCCGCAATGACAACGTGTGACGGTTTCCCGTTACCGGCTACCCGTTTCGATACTGGACCCCGTAGCCGCCGCGGGGGAGGCGCCAATCGATGTTGCGGTACGGGCAGCCGGTGAGGCAGGATGTGCACTCAACGCAGTTCTCGTAGGAGGCCGTGATCTTCTCTCCATCCCAGTTGTACACGCTCGCGGGACAGAACGTCGTGCACGGCCGGTTCCACTGCGGGCCGCAGGTCGCGGCGCACACGGTGTTGTCGCGGATGGTAATGTGGCTCTGCTTGTCGTGCTTGTAGGTGAGGAGAAAGAGCTTCTCCTCGAGCTTCAAAGCGGGGACCGGTCCAGAGGGCATCGGCTCACCTGATCGCTTTCCACGCCTGATACGCGTCCCGCACGAGCCGCCACACCGAGCGCCGCGCTCTGATATCCTTCCAGATCTTACGCTGCTTGTCCCGCTTCGGCGTCCCGTCCACCGTCAGCATCTCGTGGACCGCGTGGGTGACGAGGTCCGGGTAGATCTGCAAGAGCTCGGGATGCGCGTCCACAAACTCGGGCAGGTGCTGGTACTTCCTGAGGTCTTTGAGGACGAAACTCTCTTCCAGGCGGCGGCGGTAGGATGCCAGCGAGGCGGCGGAGAAATCGCCGCGCGCCCTCGCGTCGATGACCGTTTCTGCCGCCAGGCGGCCGGCGGTCATGGCCAGGTTGCTGCCCTCCCGGTGCAGCCCGTTGACCATCATCGCCGCGTCGCCGGCGATCAGCACGCCGTCGCCGTACAGCCTCGGCATCGCCTTGTAGCCGCCTTCGGGGATGGCGTGGGCCAGGTACTCAACGACCTGCCCGCCCGCCAGCAGCGGGCGCACGAGCGGATGCTGCTTGAGGCCCTCCAGCAGTGCATGGGGCGTGATCTTCGTGCGCATGAAGTGGGCCATCAGCGCCCCGATGCCGACCGAGAGGCTATCCCGGTTGGTGTAGATGAACCCATAGCCGCCCATCCCCCGCGTCACGGCCCCGTACAGCTCGATGGTGACGCCCTCCCCTTCGCCTACGTTGAACCGCTCCTGGATGACCTCGGGAGGGAGGGCGATGATTTCCTTCACCGCCAGCGCCACCTCGTGCGGTGCGATCTCGCGGGTCAGTAGGCCGGCCTTCTTTGCCAGGAAGGAGTGCACCCCGTCGCACAGCACCACGACGTCGGCGTGCAGGTCGCCGTCTTCCCGGCCGGTGCGCACCCCTGTGATCTTGCCGTCCTCCACAAGGACGTCGTCGACAACGGTGGCGGGCACCAGGAACGCGCCGGCTTCCTCGGCCTTGGACGCAAACCATCGATCGAACTTCGCGCGGAGGACGGTGAACGCGTTCGGGAGACCGCCGGTGGAGGCAGTCTTGTGCCCGATGGAAACCGCGGAGGTATCGGTGGTGATCCAGAGCCGCTCTTCGACTACGACCCGTTCGACCGGAGCTTCAGACGCAAAGGTGGGGATCAGGTCGGCGAGCATGCGGCCGTACATCACGCCGCCCATCACGTTTTTCGCGCCGGGATATTCGCCGCGCTCGATCAGCACCACGCTGAGCCCAGCCTTGGCCATCGTGTACGCCGCGGCGCTGCCGGCCGGCCCTGCCCCGACGACGATCGCGTCGAACCTCTCCGTGCTCATCGAGAGAGAGTACCCCGCGCTTCGACACTTCGGGACCGGGGACCGGGGACCAGGGACCAGATGTGGATGCTCACGTCGAACCTACCGACAGAAACTGAACCGCGGAGTCATATTGATCTTTGATTCCGGTCCCCGGTCCCAGGTCCCTGGTCCCGTCACTTAAGGGCCTGCGCTACCTGTTGAACGAACGCGGTGACCCGCGCGGGCACGATACCCAGCGCGACCACGCCGGCCGCCGTGACGGCCACAGCCGCCGCCACCCACCGCCCGCCCGCGGCCCCGACCTCGGCGTCGGGCTCCCCGGTAAACATCGTGTACACCACCCGGAAGTAGTAATACGCGGACACGACACTGGCCAGCACGCCGGCGATCGCCACGCCGACCTGCCCGGCGTCCAGCACGGCCGTGAACACGTAGAATTTCGCCAGAAATCCGGCGGTCGGAGGCAGTCCGGCCAGGGACGTCATGAACAACGCCATTGCCGCGCCCAGCGCCGGCGAGCGCTGCGCGACTCCGGACAGGTGCGCAATCTGGTCCGCCTCTTCCCCCCGCCGCTGCAGCATCAGCACGACCCCGAACGCCCCGAGCGTCATGAACGCGTAGGCCAGCAGATAGAACGCCACGGCGGCGGCGCCGGCTCCGGTGCGGGCGACGATGCCGGTCAGGATGAAGCCGGCGTGTGCGATGCTCGAGTAGGCGAGCATCCGCTTGATGCTGGTCTGTCGCAGGGCGGCCACGTTGCCCACGATCATCGTCAGCACGCTCACGGCGGCCAGCACCGGAGTCCACTGCGCCGCCTGGGGGGCTAGCGCGGCCACGAACACGCGCAGCAGCGCGGCAAACGCTCCGACCTTGGCGATGACGGCCATGTACGCCGTCACCGGCAGCGGCGCCCCTTCGTAGACATCCGGAGCCCAGGAGTGAAACGGGACCACCGCGGCTTTGAACGCCAGGCCGATCGTCAGCAGCGCCACGCCGGCCTGAAAGATCATCTTGGGCGCCCGCGCGTGCTCCGCCAGCGTGCTCAGCTGGGTCGACCCGGAGGCGCCGAAGAGCAGCGCGATACCGTACAGGAAGAACGACGTGCTGAACGCGCCCAGGAGGAAGTACTTGAGACCGGCCTCCTGCGAGCGGCGATCCGTGCGGGCGAACGCCGCCAGCACGTACAGGGGAATCGATAACGTCTCCAGCCCCAGGAACAGCATGAGGAGGTCCGCACTGGCGGCCATCAGCATCGCGCCGAGCGCGGCTGCCAGGACGAGCGCGTAGTACTCGCCGGCGAACTGCGTGCGCTCGACGTACTCCCCCGACAGGCACACGGCGAGCAGCACCGTCACCAGTGCCGTGACCTGGAGCACCTCGGTCAGCGCATCGCGCGTGTACATCCCGGCGAATGCGTCCGCGCGCGCGGGACCGAGCGCGAGCACCGCTCCCAGTGCCGCCCCGGTCCCGGCGACGGCCAGCCAGCGCAGCGCGTTCCGGTGACCGGCGGGCAGGACCGCCGCCAGCGCCATCAGCATCAGCGCCGTGGCCGTCACGATCAGCTCGGGGGCGATCAGGGCAAGATCGACGGTGGGGAGGGTCATCGTACCGTGACCGCGCCCGCGCTCTCGCGTTCCCGCAGGTCTTCAACCAACGCTCTCACCGTCGCTTCGCTGCGCGACAGCAGCGGGGCCGGGTGCAGACCGATCCAGAAGATCAGGGCGACGAGCGGGATGAACAGCCACTGCTCGCGCCGGGAGACGTCCACCATGCGCGCGGGGTCCCGGACCGCGACCGGGCCCTGCATCACGCGCTGGTACATCCACAGCAGGTAGATCGCCGACAGGATCACGCCGGTCACCGCCGCAGCGGCATAGGCGGGGCGCACCGTAAACGTTCCCAGCAGGACGAGGAACTCACCGACGAACCCGTTGGTCCCCGGCAGCGCCATCGACGACAGCGTCACGATCAGCGCCAGCGGCATGAAGCGCGGCATCAACGCCGCTACGCCGCCGTAGTCGTCCAGGAGCCGAGAATGCGTGCGATCGTACAGCACGCCGACGATCAAGAATAATCCGCCGGTGCTGAGCCCGTGATTGACCATCTGCAGCAGGCTGCCCTGCACGGCCTCGACGGTGAACGCAAACACGCCCAGCGTCACCAGCCCGAGGTGGCTCACGCTGCTCATCGCAACCAACCGCTTCACGTCGCGCTGCGCCCACGAGACGATCCCGCCGTACACGATGCCGATGATCGCCAGGGTCGAGAGCAGCGGCGCAAACTGATGAGAGGCCTGCGGGAACAGCGGCAGGAGGAAGCGCAGGAATCCGTACGTCCCCATCTTCAGCAGCACCGCCGCGAGCACCACACTGCCGGCGGTGGGCGCCTCCACGTGCGCGTCGGGGAGCCAGGTGTGCAGCGGCCAGACCGGCACCTTGATCGCGAACGCCAGCGCGAACGCGCCGAACAACCACGCCTGCAGGGGCATCGCGACCCGGACCGCGCGCAGGACGGCCAGGTCAAATGTCCGCTCCCCGGCCGGCCCGCTGTGCAGGTAGAGGACCAGGATCGCCACCAGCATGAGCGCGCTGCCGGCCATGGTATAGAGAATGAACTTGATCGCGGCGTAGGAGCGCCGCGGGCCGCCCCACACCCCGATGATGAAGTACATCGGGATGAGGACGGCCTCCCAGAAGACGTAGAACAGCACCAGGTCCGCGGCGAGAAAGGTCCCCAGCAGCGCCGTCTCCAGCACCAGCATGCTCACGACGAACTCCTTGACCCGGTCGGTGATCGATCCCCACGCCGACAGCAGCGCGAGCGGCAGGATGACGGTCGTGAGCATCACCAGCGGCAGCGAGATGCCGTCGATGCCGACCTGATAGCTGATCCCCGCGGAGGGAATCCACGCGGAGCGCTCCACAAACTGCAGCGCCGCGGACGCGGGATCAAAGCGCGCGAACAGGACGGCCGAAACCGCGAACGCGCCGGCCATGCCGGCCATGCCCACGCCGTACAGCGCGTGAGTGTGCCGCCGATCCAGCAATGCCACGATGCCGGCCACCGCCAGCGGTAGAAATATCAGGATCGTGAGCAACGGCACGCCTACCATGGATCACCGGCAGTCATCGCGAGGCCCGTAGGGCCGTGGCGATCCCCTCGTACGAGGAGATTGCTTCGTCGCTTCGCTCCTCGCAATGACATAAAGATCGCGCCTGCGGGTTCCCGCATCACCTGAGCAGCCAGTACCCGAGCATGAGAATCGTCCCCGCCAGAATGGCGGCCGCGTAATTCCTCACGTAGCCCGTCTGCGCCCGGCGCAGCGCGAGGCCTGCGCGGCCCACCAGCGCGGCCACCCCATTCACCGCGCCATCGATGCCACGGGTTTCCACGACATCGGCGAGCGCGCGCGCCAGGGAGGTCGCCGGTGCGACGATCGCGGCGTCGTAGAACGCCTCGACGTACCACCGTCGCTCGAGGAGGCGGCCGGCGGCACCGAGGGTCACGCCGCGCCGTCCGCGGTACAGGAACAGTCCGGTGACGACGCCCAGCGCACCGGCGGCGACCGAAAGCCCAGTCAGCAGCGGGGCGGGCACAGATTCCCCCGCGGGCCCGATCCCAAAAAACGCGTCGAGGCTGCCGAGCAGCGGTGCGCCGGCGAACCGGCCGCCCAGGGCGCCCCCGGCGACCGAGAGGGCGGCGAGCACCGCCATCGGCCAGCCCATAGACAGCGGAGCCTCGTGGGGCTGACCGTGGTGCGCCGCCGGCGGCAGGAACGCCAGCACCACGGCGCGCGTGATGTACACCGCGGTGACATACGCGGTGGCCAGACCGACCAGCCAGAGCACTGGCGCCCCGCCGTGCTGCGCGGCGGCAAAGACGTGTTCAAGGATCAGGTCCTTGCTGAAGAAGCCGGCGAACGGCGGGATCCCTGCCAGCGCGAGCGCACCCACGATGAACCCCAGCGCCGTCCAGCGCATCGGCCCGGCCAGCCCGCCCAGCGCGCGCAGGTCGACGACCCCGTGCATCGCATGCATGACGCTGCCGGCCGCGAGGAACAGCAGGGCCTTGAAGAAGGCGTGGGTCGTCAGGTGGAACAGGCCGGCGGGCATCGCCCCGACGCCCATCGCCAGGAACATGTAGCCCAGCTGACTGATGGTAGAGTAGGCCAGCACACGCTTCAGATCCCACTCCACCAGCGCCGCGGTCGCGGCAAAGACCGCGGTCGCGGCGCCGACGGCCGCCACCACGGACAGCGTCAGGTCGGCACGGAGAAACAGCGGGTGAAGGCGGGCGATCATGTAGACGCCCGCGGTGACCATGGTGGCGGCGTGGATCAGCGCCGACACAGGCGTCGGCCCTTCCATGGCGTCCGGCAGCCACACGTACAGCGGCAGCTGCGCCGATTTGCCGGTGGCCCCGACAAACAGGAGCAGCGTGGCCCCGGTGAGCACGGGCGGGGCCAGCCCGCCCGCGGCCTGCGCGAGGGCGGAAAACTCCAGTGTGCCCGCGGTGGTCGCAAGCAGCAGGATGCCCAGCAGGAACCCCGCATCGCCGATCCGATTGACGACGAACGCTTTGCGGCCGGCATTCGCGGCGCGCTCCCGGTCGAACCAGAACCCGATCAGCAGAAACGAGCACAATCCGACCAGTTCCCATCCGACGAACAACACCAGGAGGTTGCTGCCCAGCACGAGGAGCAGCATCGACGCAATGAAGAGGTTCAGGTATGCAAAGTAGCGCGCGTAGGCGGGGTCGCCCGCCATGTACCCGGTGGAATAGACGTGGATCACGAATCCCACGCCGGTGACGACCAGCGCCATCATGGCGGACAGCCGGTCCAGGAGCAATCCGGCGGTCACGGCAAAGTCCCCCGCCGCCATCCAGTTCACCAGCGTCACGCGGAGCCCGTCGCCGGCGACGCGCGGGTCGCGCGCCGCGACCACGGTGGCCGCAAAGGCCAGGGCCACCGTCCCGCTGGCGACTGTGCTCACCAGCCACCGGGGGAGACGGCCGCCAACCAGCCCGTTGATCAGCCAGCCGGCGAGCGGGAATGTGATGATCAGCGCGAGTTCCACCGGCCCTCCTATCCGCGCAGAAGGTCCACGTTGTCGACGTCGACGGTGTCGCGCGTCCGGAAGATGGCGATGATGATCGCCAGCCCCACGACCACTTCTACGGCCGCCACGACGACCACGAAGAACACCGCAACCTGGCCGCCCATGGCGGCGAGCTGGCGGGCGAAGGCGACGAACGTGAGGTTGACCGCGTTGAGCATCAGCTCGATGGACATGAACACCACGAGCGCATTCCGGCGCAGCAGCACGCCGGCGGTGCCCAGCGTGAACAGCAGCGCGCTCAGGGCGAGATATGCTGAGATGGGCACGGTCATCGCCGGTCCGCCTGCGAGGACGCCACGGGACGGCCGATGACGACGGCGGCGATGATCCCCACGATGAGAATCACGGACGCCGCTTCGAACGGGAGCAGGAACGATGTGAACAAGGTGCGGCCCACCGACTGGGCGGTCCCGAACTCCGGAGGGAGGGGCGCCGCGGCCGGGCCGGTGCCGTACCGGATGGTGAACAGCAGGATGGACAGGAAGACGGCGGCCAGCACAATCCCGGCCGGCAGCTGCCAGCGCAGCTTGTCGGGCGATCGCTTCCCCAGTTGTCCGTGCAGGAGCATGATGACGAAGAGAAACAGCACGACGATGGCGCCGGCATACACGATGACCTGCAGTACGGCGATGAACTGCGCGGCCAGCAGGAGATACATCACCGCCAGGCTGCCCAGCACCAGCAGGAGCGACAGGGCGCTGCGCACCGGCAGGCGGTTGCCGATGACCCCGAGCCCGCCGGCGAGCGCGCCGATGGCCGCAACGACGAAGACGATGACTTCCATCAGACTTCTCGAGCCGGATCGCGCCCCGACGCCCCCGGATAGGGTTCCGTGAGGGTCGGCTTGGTGTAGACCATCTCCCGACGGGTGTAGCTGGCCAGCTCGTACTCCCGCCCCAGCACGATGGCGCCGGTGGGACACGCCTCCTCACAGAACCCGCAGAAGATGCAGCGCAGCTCGTTGATCTGGAAGTCGGCAGCGTAGCGTTCGCCCTTGCTGACCTGGTGTTCCGGCGTGTTCTCCGCGGCGCGAACGTAGATGGCCTGCGAGGGGCAGACGATCACGCACAGCTCGCACCCCACGCACCGCTCCATGCCGTCCTGGTACAGCGTGAGCCAGTGCCGGCCCTTGAAGCGCGGCTGGACGGCGGCGCGCTTCTCCTCCGGATAGCGCACGGTGATCGGCGGGCGGAACAAGTACCGGAACGTGATGGCCATGCCCCGCAGCATGGCCAGCCCTTGCCGGACCTGCCGTCCAAGCGTCGCCATCAGATCTGCCCCACGATCACAATGACCGATGTGGCGACAACGTTGAGCAGGCCGAGGGGGATGAGGACCTTCCAGCCCAGGGCCATCAGCTGGTCGTGCCTCACCCGGGGTAGCGTGGCCCGCAGCCAGATGAAGATGAAGATGAAGACGAACGTCTTCAGCGCAAACCACACCACACCGGGCAGCACCGGCCCCAGCCACCCGCCCCAGAAGAGCGTGGTGGCCAGCGCGCTCATCGTGACGATGGCGATGTATTCGCCGATGTAGAACATGGCGAACTTGAACCCTCCGTACTCGGTCTGGTAGCCGGCGATCAGCTCCTGCTCGGCCTCCGGCAGGTCGAACGGCGCGCGGTTGGTCTCCGCCACCGCCGCGATCATGAAGATGACGAACCCCAGCGGCTGCACCGCGGCGAACCAGATCCGGCGCTGTGAGAGTACGATGTCGACCAGGCTCATCGACCCGGCGGTCAGCACCACCGAGATGACCGCCAGCCCCAGGGCGAGTTCGTAACTGATCAGCTGCGCGCTGCTGCGCAGGCTGCCCAACAGCGAGTACTTGTTATTCGATGACCATCCGCCCAGGATGATACCGTACACGCCGATGGACGACGTCGCGAGGATCAGCAGGATCCCCACGTTGACATCGGCCAGCCGCAGCGGCACTTGCGTCCCGAACAGTGTCACCTCCGGACCAAACGGGATCACCGAGTACACAAAGAGCGCGGTGATCATCGAGAGCGCGGGGGCCAGCCAGTAGACGACGACATCCACTCCGGAGGGCATGAAACTTTCCTTAAAGATGAGTTTCAGCCCATCCGCCAGCGGCTGCAGCAGGCCGAACGGACCGACGCGGTTCGGGCCGTAACGGACTTGAAACTTGCCCAGCAGCCGCCGTTCCAGCAGCGTCATGTACGCACACGCCGTCAGCAGGATGAATAAGAGGATGGCGCTCTTCACGGCGGCGATGGCGAGCTCGGTCACGGCGCGCCGCCTTCTCCGGGGGACGTGGAGCCCCCCGCGACCGGCACCAGCGTGCTTACGCGCACCCGGGTGAACGGCTCTGCCAGGTCAACCAGCGCATTCGCCGGCGCGGCGTCGTACCCGCGGGGGACGAACACCTGGCCCGGGAGGAGCGCAGACGACAGCCTGGCCCGGACCGCCACAGCTCCGCGCCGCGACCGAAGGACCACCGGGTCGCCGTCGGCGACGTGCGCGCGCACCGCGTCGTCGGGATGGATCAGCGCCGACGGCTCGCCGGCCAGGTCGGCAATCGCTTTGCTGCGTGAGGTCATCGCCCCGCGGTCGAACAGCACGTCACCCGTGATGAGGATGAATGGGTAGTCGGCGTCGGCAGCGCCGGCGGGACGGGCTTCGGGCTCCGGGCTCCGGGCTCCGGTGGGGCCCGGCAGTTGGATGCGTTCGTCAATGGCGAGCCCAGGAATGAGGCTGCGCATCTCGTCAAAAATTTCGTCCCACCCGCTGTAGGCCACCGCCGCGCGGCCCAGGCGGGCGGCCAGCGCAGTGAAGATCGCGGTGTCGGCCCACGCCTCCCCGGGGCCGGCCACGGCGGCATGCAGCCGCTGGATGCGTCCTTCGAGATTACTGACGGTGCCGTCTTTTTCCGGCGCGACGAGCGCCGGCAGCACCACGTCCGCCGCCTGGGCAGTCTGCGAGAGAAAGGCGTCCTGCACCACGAGGAACGGGAGGCGCGCGCGGGCCTCAGTCCAGCGCGCGCGGTCGGGCACGTCCGTGGCCGGATCGGAGGCCACCACGTACAGCACATCAAGCCTGCCCCCTCCCGCGGCCTCGATGATCTCAGGCGCACTCATCCCGGCGTCGCCGGGAACCGCCCTCCCCCACAGCGCGTGGAGGTCCTGCGCCATCTCCGCGATCGGGCGCCCGCCGGGACCCGTCGACGGCAGCAGTCCCGCGAGCGATGCCCCGAAGGCGTTGCTCTTGCCGCGCAGGACATTGACAGACGACCCCAATGTCGCGGCGATGTCGCGCACCGCGGCGTAGGTCTCAGCGCCGTCGGGGGCATCCAGAGCCAGGCGGCCGATCATGACGACCGGGCGCGCCGCATGCTCAAGCACGGCCCCGGAGGCGGCGATGGCCTCCCCTGACACACCGCCGGCGCCGTCCTGAGCCGTTCGCTGTTGGGCGAGAGCCCGGATGACCGCGGCGCCTTCCCCATAGCGGTGCACGAGGTGGTGCGCCACGGCGCGGCCGATCTCCAGCGCCTTTGGCGTGACGACCACGATCTTCGCCCCGCGGTCGGCGGCCCGCTTCATTCGAAGCCAGAGGACGGGGTACTCTTCCGTGATGTCGCAGCCGGCCAGCAGGATGACGTCGGCTCCATCCACATCGGCGATGGACGCCGTCATGCCCCAGGGGACCAGCAGACTCGCGCTCCCCGGCCACGCATCGGCACGGTGGTCCAGGTGGTTGGTCCCCACGATGCCGCGGAAGAAACGGCCGGCCACGTATGCGTCCTCATTAGTCAGCCGCGCGCCACCCAGCATGGCCACGCGTGGCGGCGGGGCGGCCCGCAGGCGCCGCGCCACCAGGTCGAGCGCCTCGTCCCACGTCGCCTCGACCAGCCGCCCGTCGCGGCGCACCAGCGGCGTGCGCAGCCGGTCAGGATGGGCCACGTACCCATGGCCGAAGAAACCCAGGTCGCACAGCCAGATGTCATTGATCGCCGGCTGCTCGCGGGCGCGGGTCCGGGCGATCGCCCCGCCGCGGACGTCGAACTCCACGGCGCAGCCCACCCCGCACAGCGTGCAGACGCTGGGGACAGACTGATTGTCCCACGGCCGGGCGACGAACCGGTAGGTCTTCGCCGTCAGCGCCCCCACCGGACAGATGGCGATGGTGTTCCCGATGAACTTCGATTCCACCGGCAGCGTGAACGGCGTGTTGATTTCGCTGCTGAACCCGCGCTCGAACCCCTTCAGTGCATTGTCGCCGGCGATGATCTCCCCGAAGCGCACACACCGCCAGCAGAGGATGCAGCGCTCGCGGTCCAGCACCAGCACCCGGCCCAGCGACACCGGCTTGGCAAAGTCGCGCTTCATCTCGACAAAGCGGCTGCGGCCCGGCCCATACTTGTACGTCTGATCCTGCAGCGGGCACTCCCCGCCTTTGTCGCAGATGGGACAGTCCAGCGGGTGGTTGATGAGCAGGAACTCGAGAATGGCCTCCTGCCCGGCCTTGACCTCGGGGGTGGTGGTAGATACGACCATGCCCTCGGCTGCCTCCAGCGTGCAGGAGGTCTGCAGCTTCCCCATCTTCTCCACCTTCACCAGGCACATGCGACACGCGCCCAGCGGCGGCATGCGGTCGTGGTAGCAGAAGATGGGGATCTCGACCCCGGCCCGCTTCGCGGCCTGGTAGACGGTCGTTCCCTTGGGGACGGTGACCGCCGTGCCGTCGATCGTCAGCATGACGGACGGAGGCGGATTAGGCATGGATGGCCTCGCCCACGTCGCACCGTCCCGTCTTCACGTGATGCTCGTACTCGTGGCGGAAGAACCGCAGCGTCGAGTAAATGGCCGGCGGCACGCTCTCGCCCAGCGGGCAGAAGCACGTTCCGGTCATGCCGCGTGCAATGCTCTCCAGCAGCTGCAGATCTTCCGGCCGGCCCCCTCCGGCGAGCAGACGCCGCAGCGCCTGGCCCAGCCACATCGTCCCCTCGCGGCAGGGAGTGCACTTCCCGCAGGACTCGTCGCGGTAGAACTCCACAGTGCGGGCGACGACCTCTACCATGCAGGTCGTGTCGTCCATCACGATGAGCGCACCCGAACCCAGCATCGAGCCGTAGACGTCGAGCTTGGCCAGCGCGTCGTAGTCCATGGGCGTGTCCAGGTATGCGGCCGGCAGGATGGCCGACGACGAGCCGCCGGGGAAGCACGCTTTGAACTGATGCCCATCCCGCACGCCCCCGGCGCGGTCGATCACCTGCCGGACGGTCGTGCCCAGCGGCACTTCGTAGACGCCGGGGCGGGCCACGTGCCCGCTGACCGAGATGAGGATCGGCGGCCCCTGCTGCCGGTACCACTCGGCTCCCTTGGCGAGAATCCACGCGACGTGGCACAGGGTCTCCACGTTGTTGACCACGGTCGGCTGCATGTACAGCCCCTTCACGGCCGGATAATACGGCGGCTTGAGCCGCGGCATCGCGCGCCGGCCCTCCAGCGATTCCAGCAGCGCGGTCTCCTCACCGGCGATGTAGGCACCGGCGCCGGTGGCCAGCACGACCTCGAGGTCGAACCCGCTGCCCTGGACATTCCGGCCCAGCAGTCCCGCCGCATACGCCTGTGCCAGGGCGCGCTCCAGCTTCGCGCGCGCCTGATCGAACTCCCTGCGGAGATAGATGAACGCATAGTGGGCGCCGACGGCGTAACTGGCGATCGCGATGCCCTCGATCATCCGGTGTGGATCGCCCTCCAGTAGCGTCCGGTCCTTGAACGTTCCCGGTTCGCCCTCGTCGGCGTTGATGACCACATACCGGGTGATTGCCGGATCCTTGGGGATGAACTTCCACTTCCTGCCCGTCGCAAAGCCGGCGCCTCCCCGCCCGCGGAGTCCGGACTTGTCCACCTCCTCGGTCACCGCGTCGGCGCTCAGCGTGAGCGCGCGGCGCAGCCCTTCATAGCCGCCGCGCCCGCGGTAGGCATCCAGCTCGGCCTGGTCGGGTTCGCGAACGTATTTGAGGAGGAAGGGCTCTCTTGCGGCCGGCGGGGCCGGGGAACTGAGCTCGGGGGTCGGGCGAGGGGCCCCTGACACCTGACCCCCCGCACCGTGCCGGTAGCCATTCAGGACGTCATCTACTCGTGCCGGGGTCAACGGGCCAAACCGCTCAGCACCGACCATCATCATCGGGGCGGCATCGCAGGCGGCCAGGCACTCCGCCGTCCGCAGCGTGAACACGCCGTCGGGCGTGGTCTCCCCGACGTCGACGCCGAGGGTGTTCCGCAGATGGTCGAGTATCCGTCCGCATCCGGCGAGCAGGCAGGGAACGTTCGTGCAGACCTGGACGACGTGCCGGCCGCCGGGTGTGAACCGGAGGAGGTGGTAGAACGAGGCGACGGAGGTGACCTCGCTCACCGGAAGCTCCATGACCGCTGCTACGTCGGCGAGCGCGCCGGGCGTCAGGTAGCCGGCCTCCTGCTGTGCCACAAACAGCGCGCCCAGCAGGGCCGACTGCGCCTGCGGGAACTGCGCCACTAGACGCCGGATCTCCGTTTTGGCGCTCTCTGACAGCCCGTTCGTCATCGGTCCACGTCCCCCAGCACGATGTCGATGGACGCGATGGCCACCACGACGTCGGCAATCGTGCCGCGGGAGAGCATGACTGGCAGCGCCTGCAAGTTATTAAACGAGGCAGACCGCACGCGCGCCCGAAGCGGGCGATTGCTCCCGTCGCTGACCAGGTAGTACCCTTTCTCGCCGCGGGGGGACTCCACCGCGGCGTAGACCTCGCCAACGGGCGGGTGAATCCCTTCGCTCACCAGTTTGAACTGGTGAATGACCGCCTCCATGCTGCGGACCAGTTCCCGCCGCGGGGGCAGGGCGACCTTACGGTCCTCCACGAGCACCGGGCCGCCGGGCAGGCGGTCGAGCACCTGCAGAATGATGCGCCGGCTCTGCCGCATCTCGTCCATGCGGACCCGGTACCGGTCGAACGCGTCGCCGTTCGTCCCGAGCGGCACATCGAACTCGACTTCGTCGTACCCGCCGTACGGAAAGGCTTTGCGGACGTCGTAGGCCACGCCCGAGCCGCGCAGCACCGGTCCCGTGCAGCCGTAGCGCACCGCGTCCTCGGCGCTTAGCACCCCGACCCCCTCGGTCCGTTTCCGCCAGATGAGGTTATCGGTGAGCAGCGTCTCGTATTCGTCGAGATGCGCGGGCAGCTCGTCCAGAAATGCGCGGACCCGCGCCTCAAAGCCCTCGGGAAGATCCCACTGCAGCCCGCCGATGCGGAAGTAGCCGTGCATCATCCGCTGGCCCGACACCATCTCAAAGATGTCTAGCAGCTGCTCGCGGTCGCGGAAACAGTACATAAAGACGCTGCTGACGTTGAGGTCGATGGCCGCGGTCCCCAGGTACACGAGGTGGCTGGCGATCCGCGAGAGCTCGGCGAGGATGAGCCGGATCCCCTCGGCGCGCTTGGGCGCGGTGATCCCGAGCAACTTTTCCACCGCCAGGACGTAGGCCTGTTCCTCGATGAAGGTCGCGAGGTACTCGATGCGGGGCGGGAAGACGATATTCTGATGATACGTCCGGGTCTCCATCTCTTTCTCGAACCCGGTGTGCAGGTAGCCGATGACGGGCTCGGTCCCGAGGATGACTTCGCCTTCCAGCTCGAGCAGGAGCCGCAGCACTCCGTGGGTCGCGGGGTGCTGCGGTCCCATGTTGAGCACGAGGGTCTCGCGGACGGGTTCGCTCATCTGCGGCTTCGCCTACGAGCGGGGCGGCGACTTCGGGATGATCTGGCTGGGGACCTTCGGCGTGTGGCCGACAAATTCCACGGGTTCTTCGACCAGCGGAGCATCTTTGCGCAGCGGATACCCTTCCCACTCATCCGGCAGCAGGATCCGCCGCAGGTCTGGGTGGCCCTCAAAGCGGATGCCGAACAGGTCGAACACTTCCCGCTCCAGCCAGTTCGCGGCGGGCCACAGCGCCGTCGCCGACGGAACCACCGTGTCGTCGGCGGCGACCTGCACCTTCAGGCGCACCCGGCCACGCGGTTCGAGCGATGTCAGCAGGTACACGACCTCGAACCGCGGGACTGCGGGGTGGCGGTCGACGGCCGTTAGGTCCGTGAGCATGCGGAAGCCCGCATCCCGGGCGGCCTCAAGCGAACGGAGGATGCGGTCGCGCGCGACCACGAGGGTGAGCTCGTCACGGAATGCCACCCGCTCGAGTACGGCCTCGCCGAGCCGTTGGACCAGGTCCTCTGCGGGATGCATCATCGCGCCCTCCGCCGTGACGAGGCGGCGATGAGCTCCTGCAGTTTGAGGAACCCGTACAGCAGCGCCTCCGGGCGCGGCGGGCACCCGGCCACGTAGACATCGACGGGAATGAGCTTGTCCACGCCCTGCACCAGCGCGTAGTTGTTGAACACGCCGCCGCAGCTCGCGCAGTCCCCCATCGCGATGACCCACTTCGGCTCCAGCATCTGCTCGTAGATGTGCTTGATGACGGGCGCCATCTTCTGCGAGACGCGGCCTGAGACGATCATCAGGTCGGCCTGACGCGGCGACGCGCGGAACAGCTCGCTGCCGAAGCGGGCGATGTCGAACCGCGCAGCGGCGGTGGACATCATCTCGATCGCGCAGCAGGCCAGCCCGAACTGGGTGGGCCACACCGAGGACTTCCGCGCCCATCCCACCACGCGCTCCACGGTCGTCGTGAGGAGGCTGCCTTCCAGCGCGCGGACATCGGCCTCCGTTGCCTCGGCGGGCGACTTCGCGCGGGAGACGAGCGTGCCGCGGGGTTCTCTTACTGCCACTCCAGCGCCCCCCGTTTCCACGCGTAGAGGAACCCCAGGCCGAGCACGCCCACAAACGCCAGCATCTCAATCAACCCGAGCACCTTCAGCTCGCGGGCGACCACTGCCCACGGGTAGAGGAACACCGCCTCGACGTCAAACAGCAGGAACAGCATCGCAATGAGGTAGTAGCGGATGGGCACGCGCTCGCGCGCCGACCCGATCGGCCAGACGCCCGATTCATAAGGCTCGACCTTACCCGGCAGCGGAGAGCGCCGGGCGCCCAGGACCGCATGCGCCGCCAGGAGTCCGCCTGTCAGCAGGACGGCCAGGGCGAAGTGCACGAAAATCGGGAGGTAATCGGTCACGACCATCTGCTTTCGCCGCGCGATTCGGAACTCCCGTGCTACCGCAGACCGCGCCCGGCACCGGAGCGCGCAGGCTCAGCTGGGACGGGCGCCCGCACGCACTCCGCGGAGACTGCGAAGAATCTCAGGAACCATGGCCAGCAGGTCGTCGACCTCCTGGTCGGTGTTCCAGCGTCCCAGCGTCAGGCGGACCGTGCCGGCGGCGGCCTCGGGCGGCAGGCCGATGGCGCTGAGCACGTGCGAGGGCTCGAGGCTGCCCGACGTACAGGCCGACCCGCTGCTCGCCGCCACGCCCCGCAGGTCGAGCGCCAGCAGGATGGACTCGCTGTCGGTCCCTTCGAATGAGACGTTCACGTTTCCCGGCAGCCGGTCGCTGCGGTGGCCATTGAGGCGAGCGCCGGGATGGCTGGTGAGCCCGTCGATGAGACGGTCGCGCAGGCGGCGCAGCCGGGCGGCCTCACCATCCATGCCGGGGAGCGCGATGGCCAGTGCAGTTCCGAACCCCACGATCGCCGGCACGTTCTCCGTCCCGGCCCGGCGGTTGCGCTCATGCGAACCGCCGTGCTGCACCCGCGCCAGCTTCGATCCCTTCCGGATGTACAGTGCGCCGACGCCCTTCGGGCCATAGCGCTTGTGCGCGGACATCGACAGCAGATCCACAGACAGCGCGTCCACGTTGACCGGGAGGATGCCCACCGACTGCGTGGCGTCGCTGTGCATCAGGATGCCGCGTTCGCGGGCGATCCGTCCGACTTCCGCGACCGGTTCCAGGGTTCCGATTTCGTTGTTGGCGTGCATCACTGAGATCAAGGTCGTGTCGCCGCGGATGGCGCGGCGCACATCGTCCGGATCCACGCGCCCGTCGCCGTCCACACAAAGGTAACTCACTTCCCACCCCCGCGACTCAAGGAACCGGCAGGGCTCAAGCACGGCGTGATGCTCGACCGCGGAGGTGATGATGTGCCGTCCGCGCGACTCGTTGGCCCACGCCGCGCCGAGTATGGCGAAGTTGTCCGCTTCAGTGGCGCCGCTGGTGAAGACGATCTCCTGCGGACTCGCGCCGACGGCGGTGGCGACGAGCGCTCGCGCACGGTCCACCGCCTCGCGTGCCTCCTGCCCGAACGCGTGGACGCTGCCGGCGTTCCCGAACTTCTCGGCAAAGAACGGCAGCATCGCCTCCACCACCCGCGGATCGGTGGGCGTGGTGGCACCGTGGTCCAGGTAGATGCGGCGATCTGCACTCATCGCGGTGCGTCAGGAGATGTGAATCGTGAATCGATATTCGGTACTACTCTTAGAATACTACGGTCAAGCCAAAAGTGGAGATGCAGTCGCGATTCACGATTCGCGATTCACGATTTACGCAGTTGACCGGGTACTAGCGCGGAATGCCCAGGGCGAGGCGGGGAATCAGCGGGGCGCCCGTGCGGCCGTCGCTCTTGGCGGGAAGCCCAGTCGCTTTACGCGCGACCGCCGGACGCAGCTGCAACTTTACGGCGCGGAGCGGCACGCGCTTGCGGATCACCAGGTAGCGGATTTCCTGCGCCCGCTCGATCTCAGGCCACGAGTAGAGCCTCCGGCGCGACCGACCTTCCCGAACGGGGCACACGAGGCCATACCGCTCCCACCTGCGCAGGGTTTGGGGCGAGACACCCACAAGGCTGCTGGCGACGCTGACGGTGAAGACGGGGTTGGGGTTCGGGTTGGGGGTGACCTGCTGCTTCATGTGGGAGCCTCCAGAGGGAGTCATGCCCAGTATAGCAAGGGGGCACCCCCATCCGGAACAGCCAAACGGAGGAGCGCATAGTCATGGAATCGCGAATAATACGGCGATTTTTAGAGAAATGGTGAGGTGAGCCTCAAATTTTGCCAATTTTTGCCCAAATCCAGGTATCTCTTCGAAATTCACCGAAATGAGGCGGTTTCCAGGCGCTTTGCGAACCGGTCCCCCTCGGGGTTGCCGATTCCCCGTGAAGCCTGCAGCACCTCGGACAGGTCATAGTCCACCCGGCGCAGGGTTGCCCGCCAGGCTCCGGACTCCGTCGTCAGGATCGCATACGACGCCCGCCGGTCTCCGTCAAAGGGCAGCCCGACGCTGCCGGTATTGACCAGCAGTCGCCGACCGTCCTGGCGGATGTAGGCGATGTGGATGTGCCCATAGACGACGGCTGACGCCGCCGCTTCAGTAAACACGCGGTCGACCAGCGGCGCGGGGGCGTCGGGCGCCACGACATCGGCGATGCTCCACGGCGTTGCGTGCACGACCACGAGGTCGCCCGCCGGATCGGACAGCCGCCACAGAAACGGCAGCCCGGCGAGATACGCCCGGTCCGCGTCGGACAGCTGCGCCGCTGCCCATGTGATCCCGTCGGCGATCGCGCCCGGCTTCCTGGTCAACCACTCATCGGTGTTGCCGCGAATCGCAGGAAAGCCGCGGCGGCGGATCAACGCGACACAATCCGCGGGACTCGGGCCGCCCAGCGCCAGGTCACCGGCCACGATCACCCGCGAGGGCCCCAGCCGGTCCAGATCCTGCAGGACGGCCTGCAGCGCCCATAGGTTGCCGTGGATGTCAGCGAGCACCGCGATCATGCACGCATCTCCCCAAACACCGCATCAATAAAGGCTTTCATGATGTACCCCGTCACTCCCCAGATCTCATAGGGGCCGTGGGTGTAGAAGTACACGTCATACGCGCGGCCATCGCGCTCCCGGCGTTCAATCCGCATGGCGGACGGATCGCGAAACACGCGCAGCGGCACCGTGAGCACTTCGGCAATCTCCGCCGCGTTCACGCGCAGCGGCGCGGAGGAGGGAATGAGCCCCACGACCGGTGTGATCACAAATCCGCTGACCGAGGCCAGAACGTCGTCAAGCAGCCCCAGGATCTCGACTCGGTCCCGCGAGATTCCCAACTCTTCTTCCGTCTCCCGCAGCGCGGTGGACGGCGCGTCGAGGTCCGCGTCGTCCACTGCGCCGCCGGGAAAAGAGATCTGACCTTTGTGGTGCTCGACGGTTTCCGTGCGCCTGGTGAACAGGACGGCGGGTTCTCCGCGGTCGGCGTGCAATGGAATGAGGACGGCGGCCGGCCGCGACGCCGGATCCCGGATCATGCGGCGGGTCCTGCCGGCCAGCCGGCGGCGGATGAGATCGGCCAGCTCAGTCATGACGCTGAGTTTGACACCCCGCCGGGCCATCCTCCGGCCGCCAGCCGAGGACGGGTCTGACCCCGTTCGTCAAAGGGGTCTGACCCCATTGATGATGCGAACGGCCGCTCGGCGCAGGCCCTGGGGCTCCACCCCCAACTTATCCACAACATGTTGATATCTGAGGCAGGAATCCTGCTCCCGGCGCTGAATACCATCAAAGACCCGCAGGGGGGAGGAGCCTACGAGTCTGATCTTGGACGCCTCCACGACAGGCTCCCCACGAAGCAACAGACGGACACCACTCCTCCTTCGCCCGCACCTCCTCCCTGGGGTCAAAATCGTTTCACCGAGGTCGGTCTGGTGCGTACCGCCCAGTTGAAAGTCGTCAAAGTCGCCGAGACGCGGTTCTCCCTGGAGGAGTCCGAGGGCACGCCCTGGGCGGTATGGACCACCGATTCGGAATCCGACGCCGGGAAGCTCGTGGAGTTTGCCGGTCGCGCGTGCTACCAGTCCTGGCGGAAACCCAACCCCGCGACGGCCACGAACGAAGGCTATCTCTCGCACATCCTGGAGATGAAGCACTACAGCGTCATCGAGCACGCCGGGTTCACGGTCATGCTCACCGGCGTGACGCGTTCGTTCACCCACGAGATGGTACGCCACCGCCACTTCAGCTACTCTCAGCTCAGCCAGCGGTTCGTCAGCGAAGACGACGCGCCGTTTGTGATTCCCCCGCTGTTCCGCGCGGATCCGGCGGCAATAGCGGTCTTCGAGGATCTCTACGTGAAGATTCAAGAAGCTTACCAGACGCTGACGGAGATCGGCGCCGGCAAGCTGAAGGGCCTGGAAGACAAGACGCTGCGGCGCAAGCGCGCGCGCGAGGCGGCCCGCTGCGTGCTGCCCAACATGACCGAGACCCACATCGTGATCACGGGCAACCACCGCGCCTGGCGGGAGTTCTTCGAGAAGCGCGGGGAACTCCACGTGGACGCGGAGATGCGCGAAGTGGCCGTGACGGTCTTCACGCAGGTCGCCCAACCTCTGGCGCCGGCGTTGTACCGCGACTTCCGGGTCAAGACCGTCGCACAGGCCACGGGCGACACGGTGCAGGTGCTCGAGCGCGATCCGTCGCTGCTCTCTCCCGAACCCGCGACCCCCTAGACGACCGCAGCCACCACACCCTGGACGCGCGGCAATCCTTTGGCCAGCCGCACCCAGGTATCGCCCTCGTTCGCACTGGCGTACACGTCGCCCGCCGTCGTCCCGAAGTACACGCCGGAGGGCTGCAGCGGATCGGCATGCATGCCATGCCGCAGGACGACGGTATGCACCTTCTGCGGGAGGCCGTCGCTGAGCTTCTGCCACGACCGCCCGCCGTTACGGGTGCGGTACACGTCCAGCGCTCCCTGGATGCAGGAGTTGTGCTTCCGGCACTTCCCCTGGTAGGCCGGCACGACATACGCCGTGTTGACGTCCTTCGGGTGCACCGCCAGCGGAAACCCGTGGCGGTCCGGCAGACCGGCGGAGATATCGCGCCAGGTCGCGCCGAAGTCGTCGCTGCGATACACGCCGCAGTGCTGCTGCCGGTAGAGCACGTTCGCGTCCACCGGCGAGACGCCGACGCGGTGTGTGCAGGAATGGACCGAGGAGAGGTGCTGCTCGACACTCTTCTGCCGCTCGTCGTCGCTCACCGGTTTCGAGTGGTCCGACGTGCCCGCGATTGGACACGATTCATAGACGCCAGCTCGCGCATACTCCCAGGTCTGCCCGCCGTCCTGGGTCCGCACGGCGCCGTGATCGGTGCTGCTGACGATGACCATCCGTCTGGGGTCCTTCGGATCGATATGAATCCCATGCAGGGAGTTGCCGATCGTCCCGAACGCCCAGTCGCCCCACCGCTTGTCTTTCCCCGGGGCCTCAAGATACCCGGGGTGCAGCGTCCACGTCCGGCCGCGGTCGGTGCTGTGGAACAGATAGCTGAAGTGCGTCCCGGCCCACAGCTCGTCTGAGTCTTTGGGGTTGACGGCCACCGACCACACTTTGCGGATCGGCAGGCCGTCGTTGAGCGGCGTCCACGTCCGGCCGAAGGACCGGCTGGCGAGCACCCCGTCGGTCGCCGTCGTCGCGTACAGCGTCTTCGCCTTCGGATCCCAGGCAAAGTGGTTGACCGAAACGCCCTTGAGCACCGGACCGCGTTTCTTCCACTTCGCGCGCTTGGCGTCGCTCTCGAACACAAACAATCCACCAGTTGTGCCGGCGAATACCAGGACCCTGGGCATACCTCGCCTCCTGAAAACGCGGTTCTGGGGAACCAGAGGGTAGCGTTCGTGATGCGCAGAAGCACACCCTGCCGAACACGAACCACCGACTGGATGGAGGAGGTCGCAGACGTGCGCGTTGCCACCTATCAGGCGGGACGGGAGCCACGCCTGGCGTTTGTCGTGGAGGACAGGGTTGTAGATCTGGAGTCGGTCGCCAGGCGAAAGAAAGTTAGGGTGCCGGGCGACATGATCGGCCTGATCGCGGAGGTGCCGGCGGCGTCGCTGCGCGCGCTGGCGGCCGAGGCGGAGGCCTGGGTGAAAGCCAAGCGCGCGTCGATCCCGCTCGCCCGGGCCAGACTGCTGGCCCCGATCCAGCGGCCCCGCAAGAACATCATGTGCATGGGCCGCAACTATGCGGAGCATGCCCGGGAGGGCGGCGTGGCACCGCCCGACGTGCCGGTCTTCTTCACCAAGCCGCCCACCACGGTGATCGGACCGAACGCGCCCGTGACCTACCACCGGGCCACCCAGTCGCTGGACTACGAAGTGGAGCTGGCGGTGGTGTTCGGGCGGCGGGGCCGGGATATTCCCGCCGCCAAGGCGTTGGACTACGTCTTCGGGTACACGATCATGAACGACGTCACCGCCCGCGACCTCCAGCGCCGGCACCAGCAGTGGTTCAAAGGCAAGTCGCTGGACACCTTCGCTCCCCTGGGGCCGTGGATCGTCTCCCGATCGGCCATCCCCGATCCCCAGCGCCTGCGCCTGGGGATGCGCGTCAACGGTGAGGTGCGCCAGAACTCCACCACCGCCAACATGATCTTCAGCGTGGCGCGGCTGATCGAAACCCTCTCAGCCGGGATGACCATCGAGCCCGGCGACATCATGGCCACGGGCACGCCGGAGGGCGTGGGGATGGGGTTCGACCCGCCCAGGTGGCTGCATGTCGGGGACATCGTGGAGGCCGAGGTGGAGGGGATCGGCGTGCTGCGCAACCATGTGGCGGCGCCCAAACCCTGAGGACGGGATCAGGGAGCAGGGATTAGGGAGCCGAGGATACGTGAGGCGTCCAAAGCAACAGAAGCGGTGCGCGTGGGCGGACGGCAGTCCGTTGATGCGCGCGTATCACGACCGAGAGTGGGGGAAGCCGGAGCACAGCGACCGGACCCTCTTCGAGTTCCTCATCCTGGAGGGCATGCAGGCAGGGCTGAGCTGGGACACGATCCTGCGCAAGCGGCGGAACTTTCGCCGCGCCTTCTCCCGATTCGACCCCCGGCTCGTGGCGCGCTACGACGCGCGACGCGTGACGCGGTTGATGGCGGACGCGGGCATCATCCGCAACCGCGCCAAGATCCTCGCGGCGATCGCGAACGCGCGACGATTCCTCGACGTCCAGCGGGAGTTCGGGTCGTTTGACCGGTTCATCTGGCGCTTCGTGGACGGCCGGCCGCTGGCGAACCGGCCCCGCACGCTGGGCGAGATCCCGGCGCAGACCGCGATCTCCGTCGCGATGAGCAAGGAGCTCCGCCGGCGGGGATTCCGCTTCGTCGGCCCCACAATCTGCTACGCGTTCATGCAGGCCGTGGGACTCGTCAACGACCACACCGTCGGCTGCTTCCGCCGGACGGAGCTCCTCCGAGCGCGCACCGCTACCGTCCGATAAAGCGGTTCGTCCAGAGAATCCCTTCCTTCGCCGACGGCTTGAACGGGATCTGGCCGTCGTCGAGCATGAACTGCAGATGCTTGTCCATCATCTGCTCGCTGATGGTGCCGTTTTCGGACAGCGCCGGGATGATCTCGCGCAAGGCGAGTGTCAGCACCTCCGGGTCGGTGCGCGGGAAGTACTTCCGCAGGTGCCCCACCGCCGCGGCCAGGTCGCTGCGCATCAGCTGGTTCGCGCGGTTGACCGCCCGGACCCAGCGGCGCAGCAGGTCGGGATTCTGGTTGGCGTAGACGTTGTAGACGGAGATCCCGGTGTACATGAAGTTGTCGAGCTCGGGGACGTCGCCGGCCGAGGCCTTGATCACCACGACGCCGTAGCCGTCCTTCTCCGCCAGATAGGGCGTGGGGGCGGACAGGTGGAAGGCATCGATCTGCCGTGTCCGCAGCGCGGCCAGGAGAGGACCGCCGCCGCCGATGGCGACGAGCTGCGCATCGCGGTCGGGGTTCAGGCCCGCGCGCTTGAGGTAGTACCGCATGTAGACGTCCGTGGCCGCGCCCGGCCGGGTGATGCCGAGCTTCATCCCCCGCAGCGCGGCGAAGCGCTGCCCAATGGGCGTGGTGCGGCTGAGAGTCTTCGCGCGCGCCACCTCGGGATGCATGACCATGTCGAGCGTGACCCGCTTGGTCAGGTTGTAGATGAACAGAATCTGCCGCCCCTGCCGGCGCAGCTCCACCGCCTGGAACGGGTCGGCGTCGAAGAACTGCACCTGCCCGGACACTAGCGCGGCAATCCCAAGGGCGCCGCTCTCGACCTCGATGAGCTCGAGGTCGATCGCTTCCTCCCCCATGTAACCGGCGGCCTCGGCGATATAGACCGGCGCCATGAACAGAGTGCCGGTGTGAGCTTCCCGGATCTTGACCCGGGGCGCCTGCGCCGCCACTCCAGCGGCGGCCACCATCAACGCGCCGGCGATCAGCACGACCCGCACAACCCATCGCTCCTTCATCGTCCCCCTCCCCCCGTGCCTACGGCACGTCACGCAGATTCGTCTGCCGCGGATTCCACCGCATCAAGTACCGTCCCAGCGCTGTGATCCCCAGGTTCATCACCAGCACCACGACCAGCAGCGCCACGATCCCGGCGAACAACCCGGGCGTATCCAGCCACCCCGCCGCGCGGCTGATCAGATGGCCGACGCCGCGGTTGCTGGAGATGAACTCGCCGACGATCGCGCCGATCATCGCCTGAGGCACGGTGATCTGCAGCGCCGCCACGATAAAGGGGGTGGCCGCGGGAAACACGACCTTGCGCGTCAGATCCCATTCGGTGGCCCCCATGACCCGCGCCACCTGCAGCAACTGGGGCGGCGCGGCCCGGATGCCGGCGATCGTGTTGATGAACACGATGAAGAAGACCATCACCGCGGCCACCGCGATCTTCGAGGTGATCCCAATCCCAAACCACAGGATGAACAGCGGCGCCAGGGCGATCCGCGGGATGCCGTAGAATGCCACGAGGAACGGCTCGACGATCCGGTACACGAGGTCCGCCCGCCCCAGCGAGAACCCGAGGATCAGGCCTGCGCCCGCACCGATGAGATAGCCGACCAGCGCCTCGGTGATCGTGAACTGCAGGTGGTAGAAGAGCTGCTCGCGGACCACCATCGCCCACAGCGAAGCGGCGATGGCGCTGGGCCGGCTGACGAAGAACTGGTCGACAATCCGGCCCGACGCAGCTTCCCACGCCAGCAGGAAGGCGGCGGCAAACGCGAGGCGGCCGAGGGTCGTGGCCCGGCGCTCCGCGCGGCGGCGCGCCGCTTCGGACCGCTCAACCTCGCGGACCAGCCCGGCGTGGCGGCCCTCGGCCAGCCCGACGGCGGCTTCCTGAACTCCCACGGCTAGCTCACCTCCAGTGCCACGTCGGTGATCTCTTCTTTTAAGTCCCGCCACAGGCGGTCGTAGAACTCTGGAAAGCTGGGATCCGCGTGAATGCGGAAGACGTCGCGCGGCCGCGGCAGCGGCACGCGGTAGACGCGCTTGATCGTGCCCGGCGCGCGGCTGAACAGCGCGATCTCGTCAGACAGCGCGATCGCTTCGACCAGATCGTGCGTGACAAACACCACGGTCTTGCCCGTGCCGCCCCACAGTTTGAGCAGTTCGTCCTGCAGGATGACGCGCGTCTGCGCGTCGAGCGGGCCGAAGGGTTCGTCCATCAGGATGACGTCGGGATCGTAGATCAGCGTGCGGATGAGCGCCGCGCGCTTGCGCATGCCGCCGGACAGTTCGTGCGGGTAGTGATGCTCGAAGCCGCCCAGACCCACCATCTCGATGAACCGGGCGGACAGTTCGCGCCGGCGGGCGGACGGCGCGCCGCGGAACTCCAGCGCGAGTTCGACGTTTTCCACTAGCGTCCGCCAGGGCAGCAGGTTGTCATCCTGGGTGATGTAGCCGACGTCGGTGTTGATACCGTCCACCACCCGGCCCTTGTAGCGCAGCACGCCTTCGGTCGGCCGCACCAGCCCGGCGATCATGTTCAGGAGTGTGGATTTGCCGCAGCCGGACGGGCCCACCAGACTGATGAAACGCCCCGGCTCGATGGTCAGCGAAACGTCGCGCAGCGCGAGGAAGGCCCGCTGCCCGCCTGACCCGCGTGTCACGAACACTCGGAAGACCTTCTCGGCCGCGACCACGGGGCCGTTTCCAGGCATCTGGGCACCTCCGTTTTTCTCCTGCGCGCCCGCGGGCGGGCTAGGAGCGGCCGTACACGGGAATGGCGGCGCCGGTCACCTGCGACGCGGCGTCTGACGCAAGAAACGCCAGCAACCGGGCCAGATCGGCCGGCTTCACCCATTTCGCCGGGTCGCCCTTGGGAAACGCGCGCCGGTTGGCCTCGGTGTCCAAGATGCTGGGCAACACACAGTTCACGGTGATCCCCTGGTGCTTGACCTCGTCGGCGAGCGTCTGCGTCAGGGCGATGATGCCGGCCTTCGCCGCGTTGTACGCCGCCTGGCGCCCCACCGGCAGGACGGCCGTGCGCGATGAGATGTTGACGATGCGGCCCGACTGGCGCTCCAGCATGTGCGGCAGCGCCGCGCGGCAGCACAGGAAGGCGGACGTCAGATTGAGGGACAACATCGCCTCCCACTCCGCGAGGGGAGTCTCGTGCAGCGGAACACCGCCTTTCCATCCGCCGACGATGTTCACCAGCGCGTCGACACGCCCGAACTGCCGCAGCGCCGCCGCCATCTGATCGGCCGCCCCGCGCTCGGTCGTCACGTCATAGCGCACCAGCATGCACCGCGCGCGCGCGTCCGCGGCAAGTCCCATCGCGTCCATCGACATCTCAGCGACATCGGTGCCGACGACGGACGCGCCCTCCTCGAGGAAGACCCGGACGGTCTCACGGCCCAGGCCGCCGGCGGCGCCGGTGATCATGGCGACGGTGTCGGAAAGCAGCATCTCAGGTTGAAAACCGTGTGATCACTGACGCGTGCTTCGTGTCAGCGTTCAAACCAGAGCATGTGGGGGCGCAGGTTCCGGGTGATGCCCAGCTGGGTCGCCATGAGGCTGGTCCACCGCAGGACGCCCTCGATGATCCCCAGCGTCTGCTCTTCGATCTGGTCGGGCGGGAGCGACGACCGTTCCAGCACCGCCACCATGTCCATCACGCGCCGGCTGATCGTCTCCACGTCATCGAGCAGCTCCCGGCCCGCCCGCAGCGCAGGCAGACTCAGGCTGCGCGGAGCGGCGGTGCGCGGGCCCAGGTCGCGGCGCTGGCCGGCCGCCCACTTGGCGAGCTCATCCAGCGCGGGCCGCGCGTCGCGGGGGCCGCGCTCCATCGTCATCGTGACGTACACCTGGCACGCCCGCCAGACCTGGTGGACGATGCCGGCGAGATACTTGCGGTCATAGGGGGTGAAGGGCATGGGCGTCGTCACGCGCAACCATTTCCGCGCACGCGGCGCACTCTCCTTGTCGCATGGGGTGAACAGGGGCCGTTGGCACGGCGGTGAACCTTTCCGGTGGCCGGTGCGCGACCTGCGCGACCCGACAGGCCATGGCGACCACCCCGTCCGAGCGCGAGGTACTGTCCACGATCATCGCTGAAACGCTGAGCGATCGCGTCGTTACCGTCGGCGAGCTGGCCGACCGGGTGGCACAGCGCGGCTTCGGCCTCATCATGATCATCCTCGCGCTTCCCACGATGATCCCGGTGCTGCCTCCCGGATCCGCAGCCTTCGTCGGCCTGGTGTACATTGTCCTGGCGGCGCAGATGTTGATCGGTCTGCAGCGGCCGTGGCTGCCGGCGCGGGTCAGGCGCTACCAGATAAGCGCACGCGCGGTGCAGGCGCTGCAGAAGCGGGGGATCCCGTTTCTCCGGCGCATTGAACAGTTCACGCAGCCGCGGCGGCTGTGGATCCCGGACGCCGTCCTCACGCGGGTCGTCGCGATCGCCATGCTGTTGCTGGGGATCGTCTTGCTCAGCCCGCTGCCGTTTCTGAACACACCTCCGGCGCTGACCGTGCTGATCCTGGGGATCGGCCTGCTCAACCGCGATCCCATTTTCCTGGGGGGCGGGCTCGCGCTGACCGCCGGCATTCTGGCCGTGGCAAGTGCGGCGGTCTCGGCCCTCGTGCGGAGTCTGCTCGAGTGGTTGAACCGCCGGGTGCCATGACCGGCCGCCGGCTGCGGTGGGGCATGCTGGGCGCCGCCCGCATCGGCGTCCGGCGGGTCATCCCCGCGCTCCTGCGCAGCCGCACCGGGACAGCCGCCGCCATTGCCAGCCGTGACGCGGCACGGGCCCGCGAGGTCGCCGCGCAGTTCAGTATCCCGCGGGTGTATGACTCCTACGAGGCGCTTCTGGCCGACCCGGAGATCGATGCCGTCTACAACCCGCTGCCCAACAGCCTGCATCCGGAGTGGACGGCACGCGCGGCCCAGGCCGGTAAGCACGTGCTGTGCGAGAAACCGCTCGCGCCGGATGCGGCCCAGGCGCAGCAGATGGTGGACACTTGCGCCCGCGCGGGCATCCTGCTGCAGGAAGCGTTCATGTACCGCTTCCACCCACAGATCGACGAGCTGCGGGCGCTGGTGCGCGCCGGCGCCGTCGGCGCGCCCGCGCTGGTCCGATCGGCGTTCACGTTCACCGTCCGCAGTGACGACGACATCCGCCTCAACGCCGCGCTGGGCGGCGGCGGGCTGCTCGACGTCGGATGTTACTGCGTGAACATCAGCCGCCTCCTGCTGGGCGAACCGCGCACGGTGTGGGCGTCGGGGACGTACGAGCGGGACGTGGACGTCCGGCTGGCGGCGATGCTCACCACACCGGCCGGCACCGCGTTGATCGACTGCGGCGTGCGGGCGCCATACCGCCAGTTCTGCGAAGTGGTCGGCGCCGAGGGCGCCATCACCCTGCCCCGGCCGTTCCAGCCGGAAGAGGATCCGGCGGTGATGCTGCTCCGGCGCGGCGATCGCGAGGAGCGCGTGGAGATTCCCGGGACGAACCAGTACATGCTGATGATCGATCACATGGGGACGTGCATTCTCGACGGCGCGTCCCCGCGGTTTCCCCCACAGGAGGCCGTCGCGAACATGCGGGCGCTGGACGCGCTGCGCGTGTCGGCGCGGTCGGGGCGACCGGTCGCGTTGTAACCGTGCTCTACCTTGTCGACGGGGACGGCCTGCTCTACCGCGCGGCCAACGCCATCCCCTATTTCACCAATGCGGACGGGCTCCCCACGAACGGCCTCCACGGGTTTGCGTCAATGATGTGGAGCCTGCTGCGGTCGGCCCGCCCCTCGCACGCGGCGGTCGCGTTCACCGCCGACCCGCCGCTCGTCAAGCATCGCCTGGATCCCGACTACAAGATCAACCACTACGAACATCCGGACGAGATCAAGGCACAGATGCCGTATGCGATGCAGTTCGTCCGTGCGCTGGGCGTGCCGGTGTTCCTGGAACCGGGCTATGAAGCCGACGACGTCCTCGCCACGCTGCTCCGGCAGAACCGGCGCATGTCCGTCCGCATCGTAAGCAGTGACCGGGACTTCTACCAACTGGTCTCCCCGCGTGTACGGGTCCTGGCGCCGGTGCGCGGGGTCAGCGAGATGCGGGAGGTCGGTCCGGCGGACGTCCACACTCTGTACGGGATCGCCCCGTCGCAGATCCCGGATCTGAAGGCGCTCATGGGCGATCCGTCCGACGACATTCCCGGCGTGCGCGGCATCGGACCCAAGACCGCGGCGGCGCTCCTGAGGGAATTCCAATCGGTAGAGACGCTGCTGACCCACCTGTCCCGGGTGAGCGTTCCGGGCGCGCGGCCCCGGCTCGAGCCGATGCGAGACCGCATCCTCCTGAACAAACAGCTGGCCACGCCTTCCGTGGTCCCTTTTCAGCGGAGACCAAAGCTGGCCGTGGCGCCGCCCCGGCAAAGTGAACTGCGCGCGCTCGCGGCGCGCACGGGTGTGGGGAGTATCGCGCCTAGAGCAGCTGCCGGGCGATCAGATTGAGCCCGCTGAGGAACACCAGCGCGAGGACCAGGCGTCGGAAGCGCTCAGGCGGGAGGCGGTCCTGGATCCAAAACCCAAGCTGCGTGCCGAGCGCCGCCGGCACGAACGTCGCCACCGCGTAGACGAGGACCGGCCGGGTATACAAACCCAGCTGCAGATAGCTCAGGACCTGCACCGCGGCTCCGATGAAAAACGACGCCGTCAGCCAGAACACGAACGCGCGTTTCTCCACCTGCAGGGCCTGCACGTAGGCTGCGATCAACGGCGCGAACACGCCGGTCGTCCCGCCCATCAGCCCGGCGCCCAGACCCACCGCCGGCGCCGCGAACTGCTCCGCGCCCGGCGAAAACGCCGGCGTCCTGTTGAGCAGGCCCAGCGCCGCCACCAGGAGCGCGGTCACGCCCACGATCAGGGACAGCGCCCGCGGATCCAGCCGGTGCAGCAGCTGCGCGCCGATCACCGTCCCGATGACCACCCCGACCAGCATGCCGGCAAAGCGCCGCAGCTCGGCTGATGTGCCCCCGCCGCGGAGCAGGATGAGCAGGTTGCTGAAGACCACGGGCACCGCGATCAACACGACCGCGGTGCGTGCGCCGATGAGATTCGCGGACAGCGGCACGGCGATGAGGGGAAAGCCGAAGCCCAGCGCGCCTTTGACCGCTGAGGCGAAGGCGACGACGACCAGCACCAGCGCGAACGCCGCGTTCGGAGCGAGCCCCGGTTCCATGCTACCCGCAGCGAGGGCGCATCCTACAGCTGCAGCTCTTGAAATGCCGCCCGGCAGGGAGTCCCGCCTGCGACATACATCCGGCGCGCGGTGAGGTCCTCCAGGACCGAGACGACCGTTTCGACTCTCTCTTCTTCCGGCAGTGCCGGATTGGGATGCCGGCACACGGAATCGGGGTGCCCGGCGTGGTCGCGCAGGATGGCCATCAAGCCGGAGGCGTGCAGCGTCCCGGCCCGGCGGCCCTCATCCAGCAGCGCGCGCATACGGGCGGCGCGGTGGTACGTCGTCGACTTCTCCTCGGCCAGCGGCTGCCAGAGGTCGAGCGCGTCGGGATCGACGAAGTGGTTGGCGTGGGCCAGGACACCGTCCGACGGCGCCAGCGCGCAGGTGGCGTGCGGCGCCGCCTCGATGTCCACGACCTCGGCGCTTCCGTTGGCCTGACCGAGCAGGAAGTTCGCCGAGCAGGCCCGTTCCTCGCCGGTGATGATCTCCACCGCATCCGCGAGCCTGTGCGAGCGCAGCACCTTCCACGTCCGCACGTGAAACGGCGTGCGCAGCCGGGACCAGTCGTCGCGGTTGGACAGCAGACCGTTGATGACCAGCCCCACCCCGGCGGAGTTCATCCCGATCTTGCCGCCCACAATGCCGGCCTCCGTGAACGCGGCCACCGACAGGCCGTCGCGCCGCGTGCGCAGCACGAGCCCGCGCGCCTGCGGGAACCAGTCCCAGTTCTGACCGAGCCACAGGTGCCCGTCGGCCGACGCCTCGGGCGTCACGGCGAATGCGGTGCAGCCGCCCGCGCTCACATGCGGGGCCTTCTCCTGGTTGATGGACGAATACTGGCTGTAGATCAGCTCATAGCGGGCGTTGAGGACGGCGATGTCCAGCAGGCTCGCGCGGCTGCCTTCGGCGACCCCGCGCATCGCCGCCGCGTACGCCGGCTCCACGGTCTCGATGAGCCGCAGGTAGCGGCCCGCCCGGGCGCGGACCTCGTCCATGCCGAGGCGCGCCTCGCGCTGGAACCGGTCGTAGTACAGCGCTAGGTTGGACGCGATGAGGTCGGATGCCCGCGCGCCGTGCTCGTAGCCTGCGGCATCCGGCTCGTCGGGCAGCTCCAGCACCATCAGCTCCGGCATCTCGTTCCCCTTTCGTTGCCACCCAGGGCAACCCTTGCCGAGGTTAGAACGTCTTCAAGAACTTGATCCAGGCCGGCTGGCGGACGAAGCCCAGCTTCTCGTTGACCGCCAGCATGGGCGCATTCCGGCTGCTGTTAGACGTCCGGATCTCTCGAAAGCCGTGCCGCTGGGCGTACTCAACCGTCTTCAACTTCAGCGCCGTGGCCACACCCATGCCCCGGTACTCGTGCACCACCCCGGTGAGCTGCTGATGCAGCACGTCCGGCTCCGACTCACTGCGTTTCATCGCGCTCTCGCCCACGTAGAAATCCTTGTACTTCGCCAGGAAGAACGCGTCCGGGAGCACCGTGGGATGCTCGATCTCAAACGCCAGGAAGCGGCTGTACGGCGGCGGGGTCGGCGGTTCGGGATCATCCTGCGGCGAGCTGACGTCGAGCGCGCAGTGGAGCTGATACACCGCCGGCAGGCAGTGCGGATCCCGGGCCAGCTCCTCGGCCAGGGTCACCAGCTCAACGCCGTAGGTCGCCGGCTTGGCGGCCGCCGCGGCGAACCGGGACAGGTCGCAGGCCGCCACCGGCAGGCGCGACTCGAAGTCCCGCACCTGTTCGGCAAATCCATACCGCTGCAGGAAGGCGATCCCCCGCGGCCGGTCCTCACGGGCGATGGCCTTCACCCGCTGCGCCCCGCGTGAGCGCAGCGCCGCCATCGCCGCGTCCATGAGCAGCCGGCCGATGCCCCGATGCTCCCACGCCGGGTGCACGTACCCCCGGAACCGGTACTTGTGCGGGTGAAACGACCAGGCCGTGTGGAAGTACCAGGCATACCCGGCGACCTCATGGGTCTGCCGGTCCTCGGCGATCATCCACTCGCTGACGTTGCCCTCCGGCGCCACTTCGCTGACCCAGTGGCGCATCTCCTCAGCCGTGCTCGGCGAATCCGGGTACACGGCCGTGTGGATCCGGGCGATCGCGTCGTAGTCGCTGTCGCGGAATCCACGCAGTTCGACGTTCGCGGCGGTCCGCATCGGCATCTCCTAGAACGTTTTCGTGCAGGTGAGCCAGGCCGGCTGGCGCACGAACCCGAACCGGTCGTTGATGGCGATCATGCGCGCATTATGAATCTCATTCTCGGTCCTGATCTGCGCGCAGCCGTGCGCCTTGGCATACTGGACCGTCCTGACCTTGAGCGCCTGCGCGATCCCACGCCCGCGGTGGCCGCGCGCCACACCCGTCAGGCCCTGCTGCAGCCAGTAGCCCACCTGGGGTCGCCAGAGCGTGGAGATTCCCACGTATCGCCCATCGCAGGCCGCAATGAAGTACGCGTCGGGAATGAACCACGGGGCGTCCACGCCGTGCTTCCGCCATGTCTCAAACTCCACCGGTGTGAATGGCTCGGGGAAGGGCACGTCGGCCCCGAGTTCCATGTCCAGCGCATGCACCCGGGGCAGGCACGCCGGGTCTTTCGCCATCTCCTCCCCCAGCGTCACTACGGTCACGCCGGCGGCCCGGGCGCGCTCGACGTCTCCGGCGAAGGGGGAGAGGTCGCACGAACCAACGTTCAGATGCGACTCCCACGTCCGCATCACTTCGGCGAACCCCCGCCCCTGGACGAACCGCACGGAGGAGCGTTGATCTTCCTTCACCACCGCCCGCACGGACAGCGCGCCGCGCGCGTGCAGCGACTGGGCGAGTTGATCCCACAGGTGGGACCCGACCCCGCGTTCCCAGAGATCTGGGCGCACCCGGATGGTCATCGCAAACTTGCGCGGATGGAAATTCCAGGGCGTGTGCCAGAGACCCGCGTAGCCGACCGGCGTACCGGTGTCTCGATCGACGGCCACGTACCGCTCCCAGACGTAGCGGGTCCGGTCCAGGAGCCCGTCCTCATACCGCTGCTCTTCGACCGTCGTTAGCCGGTCGGGGAAGATGGCATTGGAGATGCCCACCACCGCGTCATAATCGCGCTCCTCAAACGGCCGGATCGCGACCTCCATCTCCATCTGTTCCTGCCGTGCAGTCCTCATTGCTCGCTCCTTATTTAAGATCGCAACGAGCTTAATCTACCGGCCTCACCGCCTGCCCACGGGAGACACCCGCGGGCGGCTCATCCGGTCGACTATTTGCGGTTCGGCCTCGGTGCGCCGCCGGCCCGCTGCGCGGGCAACGCGCGTGGGTCGCCACCTACAGGTCGTTCACAAAGTAAAGAGGCGCAGAGTTCGGTTGAACCCTGCGCCCCAAACGCCGTCTTGTGCGGGATCTACCGCATGCGCCCTCGTCTTCGTGCGCGGCGCCCATGGGTGCAGGGCCGGTCCGTCCGTGGACCGGAACTCGCTCTTCGAATAACCCCTGTCATGACCATCGGGCACCACCTGCTTTCGACGAACGCAGACGACAGTACCACATGGAAGGGGGACAAGTCAACGAGAAAGAGAACCGGGTAAGGGTCAGTTTAAAATACCACTACCCTATTCTAGGTAGTGGGTCGTCTGAATGGACGGGCGGCTGGCGGCTCGGGGGCGGTCCCTCGCGTCGAGTCGGGCGGCTTCGGATTGGATGTGCAGGCCTCACGCTCCCTGGCATGCTCGCCTGCCAATATGCGACGGAACACGACGGCCTCTACTCTTTCCCGCGACAT
>JBIOWP010000106.1:0-4615 GCA_044868695.1 bacterium | reverse complement strand
CGCGCCGACGCGAACCCTCACGTCACCGTGGCGATTCCGACAGGACTCGGGCAGATGCGCAACGTCGTCATCGTCCTGACCGCGGATGCGCTCATCGCCGTCGGCGGCGGATTCGGGACGCTCTCGGAGGTCGCGCACGCGCTGCGCTACGGCAAGCCGGTCATCGGGCTGCGGACGTGGGAGGCGACCCGGGCCGGCCGGCGGGCGCCGATCACCGTGGTGCAGACACCGGAGGACGCGCTGGCCGAGGTCCGCCGCGCGCTGCGGCGATGACCTCCGGCACCCTCTACGTGATTGCCACGCCGATCGGCAACCTCGAAGACATCTCGTTTCGCGCGGTGCGCGTCCTGAAAGAGGTCGACGTGATCGCCTGTGAAGACACCCGGCACACCCGCGTGCTGCTGAACCGGCACAGCATCACGACCCCGCTGGTCAGTTACCATGAGCATAATGAAGCGACGCGGGCGGGGAAGCTGGTGCACGATCTGCAGCTCGGACGGTCCGTAGCCTTGGTGTCGGATGCGGGCACGCCCGTGCTGTCCGACCCGGGGTTCGCGCTCGTACGCCGCGCGGTCGCGGCGGGGATCACGGTGCTTCCCGTCCCAGGACCCAGCGCGATTACCGCGGCGCTTTCGGTCGCCGGCCTGCCCACGGACCGGTTTCTCTTTGTCGGGTTCCTGCCGCGCAAGACCGCCGAGCGGCGCCGGGCCTTGGAAGAGTTCGCCCCACTCCCGTGGACACTGGTGCTGTTTGAGGCGCCCCACCGGATTGCGGCGACGCTGCGCGACCTGTACGCCGTGCTCGGCAACCGGCCCGTCGCGGTCGTCCGCGAGCTCACGAAGAAGTTTGAAGAGGTCATCCGTGGAACGGTATCCGACGTGCTGGCGCGCATCCAACAGGCTCCCCCGCGGGGAGAACTGACAGTGGTCGTGGAAGGTGCCCCGAACCACTCGCTGCGCCTGGGTTCAGGGCAGGCGCAAACTGCCACCCCGGCCGCGCAGTTGCGCTCTTTGATGTCGTCGGGTGTGCCGTCGAGGGAAGCCGTGCGGGAGGTTGCGCGGGTCCACCGGCTGCCCAGGCGGACGGTGTATCAGATGGCCGTACGAATTAAGGAAGACCTGGAGTCATCCTGATGGCCAAAACAGACAAGTGGCTTCCGCTTCCTGACGACTACTCCCGCGTTCACGAGGCAGGCAGCGAGGCCGACGCGCTGCTGGTTCAGCGGATCCTGCAGGAGGCGGGGATTCCCGCCGTGGTCCGCAGCCGGCAGGTCCCCGGGTACGGGGAGGTGATCCGCAAGGCCATCGGTGTATGGGGCGACGTGCTCGTGCCCGCCGAGCGCCGCGCCGACGCGCAGCGGTACGTCGACGACTATCTCCATGCTATGAAGGAGGCCGGTCCTGTGAGCCGATTGACAGGCATCATCCCACCGATGGTCACGCTGTTCGACGAAGGCGGACGCATCGACGACGACGCCAACCTCCGCCACCTCGAGTTTCTGCTGCGCGGCGGCGTCCACGGAGTCTTCGCGCTGGGCAGCACCGGCGAAGTCATGCATCTCACCCATGACGAGCGGCGGCGGCTGGCAGAACTGGTGGTCCGGGCCGTCAACGCGCGCGTGCCGGTGTTGGTAGGCTGCGCCAGCACGTCGACGGATGAGGCCATCGCTCTCGCCCGGCATGCGCAGGAGATCGGAGCCTCCGGCGTGGTCGTTCTGCCACCTTACTACTGGACCCCGAATGACCGGGCGGTGGAAGCGCACATCGGCGGCGTGGCCGACGCCGTCACGATCCCTGTGGTGATCTACAATTTTCCCGCTGTCGTCGGTCGCGGGCTGCCGGCGTCACTGATCGTGCGACTGGTCCAGTCGCACCCCAACGTCCTCGGGATCAAGGAAACCGTCGACAGCATCGGGCACATACATGAAGTACTGGCCCGCGTGAAGCCGCTGCGGCCCGACTTCAGCGTGCTGTGTGGCTACGAGTTCCACCTGCTGAACACCCTGCAGTCAGGCGGAGACGGCGCCATCCCCGCTCTGGCCAACTTCGCTCCGCAGCTGCCGGTGCAGGTGTATGAGCAGTTCCGCCGCGGCAACGTCGTCGAGGCCGCCGACCTGCTGCGCCGGCGGCTCGAGATGGCGGCCCTGTACCAGCTCGACGCGCCGTTCTTTGTCGTTGTCAAAGAGGCGATGGTGATGCTCGGTCTGATTCCCCACGCGACGGTCCGCCGGCCCGCGGGGTCGCTCACGCCCGAGGCGCGGACCCGGCTGCGGGAATTACTGGCATCGGCCGGCGTATTGTAACGTTACCCAGGGAGGGCACCAGGCATGCGGTTGGCCAGCGACATCGGTGGGACGTTTACGGATCTGGTCTACCTCGATGAGCGCACCGGCGCGCTGGGATCGGCCAAAGCCGATACGACCCCGCCGGAGTTCGAGCGCGGCGTCCTGGAGACGATCCGGAAGGCCGGGATCGACGCGCGGGCGGCCGACTTCTTTGTGCACGGCACGACGGTGATCATCAACGCGCTGACCGAGCGCAAGGGCGTGCGCACCGGGTTGATCACGACCAGGGGGTTCCGCGACGTCCTGGAAATCGGCCGCGCCAACCGCCCCGATCTGTACAACCTGACCTACGCTAAACCCAGGCCCTTCGTGCCGCGCGCGCTGCGGCTCGAGGTCACCGAGCGGGTGAACTACAAGGGCGAGGTGCTGGTGAGCCTGGTGGAGGCCGAGGTGATGGCGGCGGCCGAGCGGCTGGTGGCCGAACAGGTCGAGGCGATCGCCGTGTGCTTCCTGCACGCGTACGCCAACCCCGCCCATGAGGCGCGGGCCGCGCAGCTCATCCGCGAGCGCTTTCCTCAGATCGCGGTCACCGCGTCGCACGAGATCACCCGTGAGTGGCGGGAGTATGAGCGGACCAGCACGGCCGTGCTCAACAGCTACGTGAAGCCGATCGCCGGGCGGTACCTGGACCGGCTGGACCGCGAGCTGACGCGCACCGGCGTGGGAGGCGCCCGCTACGTCATGCAGTCTTCCGGTGGCACGGCGACGTTTGCGGCGGCGCGCGAGGCGCCGATCGCCAGGGTGGAGTCCGGGCCGGTGGCCGGGGTATTGGGGGCGGTGGCGATCGGGAAAGTCGCGGGGGAGTCCAACATCATTTCCCTGGACATCGGCGGTACCACGGCCAAGACGTCGCTCATCGAGCGCGGCGAGGTGAAGGTGACGACGGAGTACAAGATTGAGTGGACCCGCGCCACGGCCGGCTATCCGATCAAAGCCCCGGTCGTCGATATCGTCGAGATCGGCGCCGGAGGGGGGTCGATCGCCTGGATCGACGACGCCGGCAGCCTCCACGTGGGCCCGCAGAGCGCCGGCGCGCAGCCGGGGCCGGCCTGCTACGGCCGGGGCGGAGCGGATCCCACACTGACCGATGCGAACGTCGTGGCCGGGCGCATCAATCCCGACTACTTCCTGGGCGGTGAGATCAGGCTGGACGTGAACCGGGCGCGCGAGGCGCTGCGGCCGATCGCCAAACGGTTCGGCCTCGGCGAGCAGGAAGCCGCCCTGGGCGTCATCCGCCTGGCCAACGCTAATATGGTCAACGCCCTCAAGCTGGTGTCGGTGCACCGCGGGTACGACCCGCGGGATTTCACGCTGGTGGCGTTCGGCGGCGGCGGGGCAATGCACGCCACCGCGCTGGCTCCGGAGCTGCACATCGCCCGCGTGCTCATCCCCAGTAACCCCGCCGTCTTCTCCGCCTGGGGCATGCTGATGACCGACCTGCGCTACGATCTCATCTGGACGTCCATCCAACGCACGTCGTCCGCGGCGAACAACGGTCTGGACGCGGTGTGGCAGACGCTGGAGCGTCAGGCGCTGGAGTACTTCACCCGGCAGGGGGTGGCGAAGTCGCGCCTTGTGTTTGCGCGATTTGCCGACATGCGCTACGCGGGTCAAGAGCACACGGTGAAGGTTCCGGTGCCCGCCACGACGATGACGAAGGCCGCGATTGCCGGCGTGGAGCGCGCGTTCCACGACCTGCACGAGCAGCGCTACACGTTCCGGCTGCCGTCGGCAATCGAGTTCGTAAACTTTCACCTCACCGCGTTCGGGACGGTGGACAAGCCGCGGGTGCCCCGGCTTCGTTCGCCGCGATCAGGGTCAGGGCGGGGCAAGGGGAACGCGCGTGAGGCGCTGAAGGGGCGGCGCGAGGTAGATTTCGACAGGCACGGGCGTCTGGCGGCGGCGGTGTACGAGCGCGGCCGGCTGACCCCAGGCGCGCAGGTCAAAGGTCCGGCCATCGTCGAGGAGCCCGCGGCGACGACCGTGTTGTTCCCCGGTCAGCGCGCAGAGGTAGATGGGTTCGGAAACCTGATCATCGAGGTGGGCGCATGACCCCGCGTGCGGCAGCGCGGCGGCGCGTCCGGGGGCGGACGGCGGGCGCCGTCGATCCATTCACCCTGGAGATCATCAAGAACGCGCTGGTGGCGATCGGCGACGAGATGTTCGTCGCGCTGCAGCGGACCAGCATGTCGACGATCATCTACGAAGTGCTGGACTACGCGACCGGCCTGACCGACGCCCGCGGCCAGCTGATCACGCAGGGCAACGGCG